>SFNM01000034.1 GCA_004552725.1 Bacteroidales bacterium
CCAAAATAATTATGTAACTTTGCCATCGCTGATGAGAGTGATTATGGCTCTGTAGTCGATAACTATAAAGATGATGAAACAACTTATTGCTAGTTGCGGCCTCGACTGCGAAAAATGCGAGGCACGCATAGCCACCTTGAACGATGATAACAACCTGCGCCTGAAAGTGGCAAAAGAATGGGGCGAGATGAATCAGATGGAGTTCCAACCCGAGTGGATTAATTGTGAGGGTTGCCGCACCGACGGTTGCAAAACCTACTATTGCAGCGAATTGTGCAAAATCCGTCGGTGTGTAAAGGAGAAGGACTACAACACCTGCGGCAACTGTGCCGAACTGCGCACCTGTAGCACCTTGGGCGAATTAGCTGCACACGCTCCCTATGTCTTCGAAAACCTGATAGCCGAATAACCGCCGGCATTAGTCGTGTGCGCCATCGCAGTTGGTCGTGAAGCAGTGTCAAAAGGCCGAAATGGTAGACGGCCAGATCTTGCATTGACTCTTTTAACTCACCGTTACAATCGGTTGTCCAAAAAACGATGAGAGCTTCGACAATGTAGCCACAGTAAAATTGTGCTGACCGCTCAGCCATTTGGTTATTTCGCTCGGACGCCGCCCCATTGCCTCTGCCAATTGCTTCTTTGTTAGCCCGCGATTTACCATCAGCGAGTAAATTTTGTCGGAGATGTCAAAGCAAAGGTTCACCTGATTCTGCACTTGTGGCGGAATCGGTCCCAAAATCTGCGCCAATGATTTTTCAGTGCGTTTCATAATTCAAAAATATTATCGGTTTCAATTAATTTTTCAGAGATGATCACCGAACCATCATCAACGCCCTGCTTCAACAGCCGTTCAAAACGCTGCAAAGTCATTACATAACCCTTTAGCGTGGCGTCGTCCTCATAGCGGCGGGTGCTCTTAACGCCCCCATTACCCAGTACGAGAATCTTGTTGGACAAACGCAGGCAGTACAAGCGCAACTTCGATTGAACTACCGGCAATGCTACTATCGAGTCACTTAATTTACCTTCCGGTCGGAAATATTCTAATTGAAATTTTTTGCAAAGGTACAAAAATTTCACTAGTGAAATTTTACGGCAATTAAATTTTCCGATTTACTCACCCACGTCGAAAAAAGCACAAAATCAGCGTGAATAATTAGTCCAAATAGTTATCGAAATTCAGATTTTTGTTAAAATGCGGAGGTAGAGTGAATAAAAAAATGGATATGTCGAAAAACACTGCAAAAAAGTTGGCGATATGACTGAAAAATTGTAATTTTGCGCTGTTATGTTTAAACATCTTGCCGGTTTATTAACAATCATGTGTTTGGCGCTGATGCCTATGATGACGTCGTGCCACTCGTCGCGCCATAGCGTGCGTGGCGACCAGGGTTCGCGCTATGATGATAGAGATGATATCTATGGTGGGCGCGACCACGGGCGACACAATAATGAGCGTAACGAAGGTGAAGCCCCGGAAGGGGATGGCTTGCGGCGAGCGTTGAGCGACTATGCCATGAAATTTGTGGGTTCGCCCTATCGCTATGGAGGAAATGACGGCAGCGGGTTCGACTGTAGCGGGCTGGTGTGTCGCGTATATTTGGATATAGCACATTTCAAGTTGCCACGCAATTCGGCCGAACAAGGTGAGTTTTGTCGACGCATAAGCAAAGGAAAACTCAAGGCTGGCGATTTGCTGTTTTTTACAGGTAAGCGAGGAGGAAGCGGACGTGTGAGCCATGTAGGTATTTACGTCGGCAAAGGTAAGATGGTGCACGCTTCCTCATCGCGCGGAGTGATAGTAAGCAGTATTGATGATGATTATTGGGGTCCGCGATTACACCATTGTGGCCGAGTCGGTCAGTTGTTTAGGTGACAGTATAATAAAAATATGTAGTTAATCTATAATAAAAGTTAATGATTATGGGAAATTGAAAAAATATTGTTAACTTTGTACACATATAAATATAAAATTATAAAACAACCTTTTTTACCCTAAAACCAATGAAACTCCGTCATGTAGCAACAGCCTTGCTTTTAGCATGTTTGCCCGGAAGTGTATGTGTTCAAGCCGGTGCTAATGAAGATGCTGTCCTTGCCGTAGTCAACACTTATAAGCCCGGCACATGTGCGTTGGGCAATGTAGTAGTCAACAAAGTCACCATTAGTAATTCTGCGAAAACCATCACCGTTGATTGTTCAGAAGCAGTGGCTTATATTCCTTTCACCTCAGAGACCCTTGAAGCGTGTAAAGCCGACATTCGCGTAGCCCTTGGTTCGCGCTATGCCAATTACAAGGTGGTACTCAAGGCCGACGAGGATAATCTTGATGAATTGACGTTGTTCGCGCCGAAGAAAGTGAGCGCACCCACCGAAACCACGCCATTCATCACCGCAGTCGGTGCTCCTGCAGCGCCTCAAGGCTTGGATAATCGTATCATCACTATGTGGCAGAGCCATGGTTGGTATTTCGAGCCTAAACTTAATCGCTGGGAATGGCAGCGTGCGCGTATCTTCCAAACAGTCGAAGACCTGTATACCCAAGGATATGTGATGCCATTTTTGATGCCGATGCTCGAAAATGCCGGTGCTTACGTGATGAGCCCGCGAGAACGCGACATCAACACCACTGAAATTATTGTCGATGCCGATAATGCCGCTACACCCGGCTATGCCGAGACCAACGGCTCCAAAAAGTGGGGCAAAGCATCAGTGGCCGGTTTCGGTTGGGATGGACAATACTTAGTGAACTCTCAAAATCCCTTCCGCGATGGCACGGCACGTCGTGTGGCCGCCGTTTCAGCCGACCAGCATTTGTCGAAAGCCGTGTGGAAGGCCGATATACCTACAGCCGGTGAATATGCAGTATATGTAAGTTATGTGACTGAAACCAACAGCGCTACCGATGCTCACTATACTATCAATGCGGCTAATGGTGCTCGTAAATTTATCGTAAACCAAAAAATGGGCGGTGGTACATGGATTTACCTCGGCCATTTCTTGTTTAATAAAGGCAATGGCCAAACAATAGTGGAACTCACCAACGAAAGCAATGACAACAAAGCCGTAGTGACAGCCGATGCCGTGAAAATCGGCGGCGGTATGGGCGTTGTATCGCGTATTGTTAAAGAGCCGTTGGACTCCATCGACTACCAATACGTGGCAAGCGGCTATCCCAAATTTGTGGAAGGCGCTCGCTACTTTATGCAGTGGGCCGGTGCTCCCGACAGCGTGTACACACCCACTGAAAATGTTAACGACTACACCGACGACTATCGTGGCCGCGGATTGTGGGTTAACTGGCTGGCCGGCGGCTCTTCAGTATTGCCTGAGAGCGAAGGCCTTCACATTCCGGTGGACCTCAGTTTTGCTTTCCATACCGATGCCGGCACCTTCAAGACCGACTCAATCGTAGGTACTCTCGGCATCTATTCCACAGCCGGTACTCAATTTGATAACGGTCAAGACCGTAGCGCTTCGCGAGACCTCTGCGACCTGATTATGACAAACATCTGCAATGATGTTCGCTCCACTTACGAACCCCGCTGGACCCGCCGCGGCATGTGGGACAAGAGTTACTTTGAGGCTCGCGTGCCTCAAGTGCCGGCCATGTTGCTCGAACTCCTCTCGCACCAAAACTTTGCCGATATGAAATACGGTCTCGACCCTGCGTTCCGTTTCGTAGTGTCGCGCGCTATATATAAAGGTATGTTGCAATTCATCGCTCATCGTGACAATCGCCCCTACGTGGTGCAACCCCTGCCGGTGAAAGATTTTGCCATTTCGGACTACGGTAATCACACCTACCGCCTCTCTTGGGCCGAAACCGTTGATAGCCTTGAAACTACTGCACATCCCACATATTATATAATAGAGCACCGCGAAGGTGACAACCTCGGCTTCACCCGCTTGGCCACCTCCACCAATCCGTGGTTTGACGTGACAGTAGACGACACCGACATCCACTCCTACCGCATCATTGCGGCCAACGAAGGCGGTGTAAGTTTCCCCTCTGAAGTCCTTGCACTTTGCGACCTCCACAACGACACCGCACCGGTGATGGTAGTCAATGGTTTCACACGCGTGTCCGCGCCCGACTGGTTTGAAGCCTCCGAAGAAATCGCCGGTTTCTACGACCAACGCGACCATGGCGTGCCCTACGTGCGCGACATCTCTTTCATCGGTTCGCAATTCGAATATCGTCGCGATATTCCATGGATGGACGACGATGCAGCCGGTTTCGGTGCTTCACGTTCAGATTATGAAGACCGCGTGATAGCCGGTAATACATTCGACTATGTGTACACTCACGGCAAGGCCATCGCTGCCGCCGGCCACTCGTTCATCTCCTCCTCGGTGGCTGCTTATCAAGCATCGAGCGCTCGCTACGAAGTAGTGGACCTCATCCTCGGCAAGCAGAAAGAAATCAAGCACGGCCGCGGCGTGTACGGCACCTACTTCAAAACCTTCCCCGCCGCCTTGCAAGCCAAAATTACCGCCGATGCGCAAGCCGGCACTTCATTCTTCGTGTCGGGCGCTTTCGTAGCCACCGACTTGTGGGATAACCCCAACAGCGACGAAGCCACTGCCGAAGCCGACCAAAAATTTGCCACCGAAGTGCTCGGCTACCACTGGCGCGTGGACCAAGCCTGCGTGGAAGGTCAAGCCTACCAAGTGCCCTGCCGCTTCAAAGAGTTCACCGGCGGCAATTTCGACTACTCCAACACCCTCAATGAAGCGCTCTACTGCGTGGAATCGCCCGACTCATTCTACGGTGCCGACCCTGCCAAGGCTTGCACCCTGTTGCGCTACAGCGAAAACAACCTCGTGGCCGGTATCGCAGCCAACATGGGCGGCTACCGCACCGTTATAGCCGGTTTCCCCTTCGAAACCGTTACCAACGAGGCTCAACGCAACACCTTCATGAAACAAATTCTTACATTCTTTAGCAACAAATAAACAACTAACCACCTATAAACCAACAACATGAAAACTATCAACTGTTTTGTTCCCTACGCTGATGCCGCTCAGGTACAAGCCACAGTCAACGCTCTGCGTCAAAGCGAGTTAGTAACCAAGATCTTCCTGCTCGCCACCGCTGAAGACGCACAACCGCTCGAAGGATGTGAACTCATCCACATCGACGCCATCACATCTTCCGCTACAATGAAAAAAATCGCTGCAGCAGCGGATGCCGACTTCGTGTTGCTTTACACCAAATACGATACCCTCGTACCCGGATACTTCGCCATCGAACGCCTCGTGCGCCTCGCCGGCGACTCCCGTGCCGCTATGCTTTACGCTGACTCCTACAGCGTAGTAGATGGCAAAAAATCCAACTGCCCCGTTATCGACTATCAATTCGGCTCGCTCCGCGACGACTTCAACTTCGGCAACTTGCTGTTCTTCTGCGGCTGCTGCTTCAAAAAAGCCGCTGAAGGCATCACAGCCAACTACACCGCTGCCGGTCTCTACGACTTGCGCCTGCGTGTAAGCCGTCTTGGCGACCTTGTTCATGTGAACGAATATCTCTACACCGAAATCGCCGCACCCAAGAAAGAAGACGGCGAATCGCACTTCTCCTACGTTGACCCCCGCAACCGCGGCGCTCAAATCGAAATGGAACAAGCCTGCACCGATCACCTCAAAGCCATCGGTGGTTATCTCGAACCCAAATTCGACAAAATCGAATTCGACAAAGGTGACTTTGAATACGAAGCATCGGTTATCATCCCCGTGCGCAATCGCGTTCGCACTATCCGCGACGCTATCCGCAGCGTGTTGAGCCAGAAGACCGACTTCCCCTTCAACCTCATCATCATCGACAACCTCTCGACCGACGGTACCTCTGAAGCCATCGAAGAATTTACCTCCGACGAACGCGTGGTTCACATCATCCCCGAACGCGACGACCTCGGCATCGGCGGTTGCTGGAATATGGGCGTGCACCATCCCAAATGCGGTAAATTCGCCGTGCAACTCGACTCCGACGACATCTACAAAGACGAAAACACACTGGCCAAGATGGTGGCTGCCTTCTACGAACAAAACTGCGGCATGGTTGTGGGCACCTACATGCTCACCGACATCAACCTGCAAATGCTGCCTCCCGGCGTAATCGACCACAAGGAATGGACCCCCGAAAACGGCCGCAACAACGCTCTGCGCATCAACGGCCTCGGCGCTCCCCGTGCGTTCTACACTCCGATGCTGCGCGAAATCAAGGTGCCCAACACCTCCTACGGCGAAGACTACGCTCTCGGTTTGGCCTTCTCTCGCCACAACCAAATCGGTCGCGTGTATGACGTGGTTTACCTCTGCCGTCGCTGGGAAGACAACTCCGACCACGCTCTCGACATCGTCAAGACCAACAACAACAACCTCTACAAAGACCGCATCCGCACTTGGGAACTCCAAGCACGCGTCGCTCTCAATAAAAAGTAATCGCGATGGCTGAAAAAGTGACATCCGCGCAAATTAACGATTTCATCAACGCTCAGATTGCCGAGTGGCCCATGGCCGCCGGCAATTTCGAGGCGTTGAAAGGCGTCAAGGTCAAAGAAGTGGCCCTGCCCGGCTGGACTGTCAAGGTGCAGTTCAATCCCGCTCGCATCGTGTCGTCTTCGGCTAAGGTTGACGCAAAATCGTTGAAGGAACGCAAGTGCTTCCTTTGCGCCCAGAACCGTCCCGACGTGCAACGCGGCATCTCCTGGGGCGATAAGTACACCATCCTCATCAATCCCTTCCCCATCTTCCCGCGCCACCTTACCATCCCCGACGACGGCCACGTGGACCAACTCATCGAAGGCCGCATCGCCGACATGATGAGCCTCGCACAACAACTCGACGAGTACACTATATTCTATAACGGTCCCCGTTGCGGTGCCTCCGCCCCCGACCACATGCATTTCCAAGCCGGCAACTCCGACTTCCTCACTTTGGGTGAAGCACTCGAAGCAGCCGAATTGAAGACCGTGGCTACCGACGGCGACTCCGTGCTCGCCGTGGTCGACACCCTGCCCCTGAATGTGTTCGTAATCGACGCCGACACTCCCGAAGCCGGCCAACGCCTCTTCTCGCGCCTGTATGCTGCCATCCCCGTGCCAGAAGGCGAACGCGAACCCATGATGAACCTGCTGTGCTACGCCACCGCCGCCGGCGTGCGCCTTGTGGTTATCCCCCGCAAGCGCCACCGCCCCTCGTTCTACGGTACCGAAGGCGAAGACACCATGCTGCTGTCGCCCGCATCCGTCGACATGGGCGGCGTGTTCATCACTCCTCTCGAAAAAGACTTCAACGCACTCGACGCTGACAAAATTTGTCAAGTGCTCGACGAATTGTGTCTCTCCAACGAAGAAATCAACCAAATCGCCCAAAACATCCAATAATGGCAAATCAACCCCATATCCGCGTAGGCATTCTGAGCGCTCCTCACATCGAAATCGAGCTTTTGGAAGCCTACACGATGGGCGCCACTGAAGTGCGCGGCCCGCAATCTTTCGACATCACTCCCGCTGGCAAAATCGCTTGGAACGGTCAAGAATATGACACCATAGCCTTCGACCCGGTAGACCCCGCCACCGCCATCTTCGAGATTCGCGACGTGATAATCGGCGTGAACTTCCACTGGGAACGTCGTGAAAATCAACGCTTTTCGGGCGCGTGCCGCCTGATTGTAGAAGGCGACAAACTCACAATTATCAACCAACTGCCCGTCGAAGACTATCTGCTGAGCGTTATCTCCTCGGAAATGAGCGCACACGCTTCATTAGAGCTGCTCAAGGCTCACGCAGTCATCTCCCGCTCTTGGCTGTTGGCTCAAATCGATAAAACAAAGAAAATACAATCGTCGGGCGAAGCCTACTCGGCCATGACCATCACCGACGACGAAATCATCCGCTGGTGGGACCGCGAAGACCACCTCAACTTCGACGTCTGCGCCGACGACCACTGCCAACGCTACCAAGGTGTCACCCGCCAGTCCACCGCCAAAGTGGCCGAAGCAATCAAGGCCACCTTCGGCCAAGTGCTCACCTCCGAAGGCGAGCTCTGCGACGCTCGCTTCAGCAAATGCTGCGGCGGCGTGTTCGAGGAATTCGACTACTGCTGGGAACCCAAGAAGTTCAGCTACTTGGTGGCTCGCCGCGACAACGTCGACCCCAAGGACTTCCCCGACCTGCGCCTCGAAGCGGAGGCCGTGCGCTGGATTGAATCGCGCCCGGATGCGTTCTGCAACACCGCCGACGCCGAAATCCTCAGCCAAGTGCTCAACAATTACGACCAAGAAACCACCGACTTCTATCGCTGGAAAGTGACCTACACCCGCGAAGAGCTCGCTGCCTTGGTGAAGCAGCGTTCTGGCATCGACTACGGCGACATCATCGACTTGCAACCGCTTTCGCGCGGCACCTCCGGCCGCATTTGGCGCTTGCGCATCGTGGGCACCAAGCGCACCATGATTATCGGCAAGGAGTTGGAGATCCGTCGCACGCTCTCGCCCTCGCACCTGTATAGCTCGGCGTTCACCGTGGAGCGTCACGACATCGACCCCGCCACCGGCATCCCCGCATCCATCACCCTGCATGGGGCAGGGTGGGGCCACGGCGTGGGCCTGTGCCAGATCGGCGCCGCCGTCATGGGTGCCCGCGGCTATAATTACCGTCAAATCCTCGAGCACTACTTCCCCGGTGCCGACCTCACCAAACTCTACGACTAACACCTAAAACTCAATACACTTACTATGGCTGCAACTTATCGTAACCCGTGGGCTTGGATACCAAGTCTGTATTTTGCCCAAGGTATACCATTCATATTTATTAATATGGTGACAATGGTGCTGTTCACCCAGCTCGGTATGTCGGAAAGCGATGCCACTCTCTACACCGGTTGGCTCTATCTTCCCTGGGTAATCAAACCCTTCTGGGGTCCCATTGTTGACATTATTCGCACTAAACGTTGGTGGACCGTGACAATGCAAATCTGCATTGCCGTGGGTCTTGCTGCTGTGGCATTCACTTTGCCGCTGCCCGATGCCGCCGAAATTGAAGCCGGTGTGCCTGTGAATACCTTCGCCGTGTGCTTGTTCTTCTATTTCATTACAGCATTCTGCTCCGCCACTCATGATATTGCTTCCGATGGCTTCTATATGCTCGCACTTGACACCAGCCAGCAAAGTATGTTCGTGGGCATTCGTTCCACATTCTACCGTTGTGCCAACGTCTTCGGCCAAGGTGGTTTGGTGATGATAGCCGGCTATCTGGAAAGCGACTGGTGCGGTGGCGACGTGGCTTTGGCATGGAAATGGACCATCATCGGCACCGCTGCCTTCTTCGGCATCGTGTCGCTGTGGCACTGGACCATTCTTCCTGCTCCCGCTGCCGACCGTGCTGTAGGCGGTTCAGCCTCCGAAAAGAAAGGAGTGAAGGACATTCTTAATGAATTCCTCGGTTCGTTCATCACTTTCTTCAAGAAAAAGCATGTGGTGCTCGCAATCCTATTTATGTTGCTCTATCGTTTGCCCGAAGCACAGGTGGTGAAACTTTGCCAACCTTTCTTGCTCGCTTCGCGCGATGCCGGCGGTTTGGGAATGACCCAAACAGAAGTGGGCTTTGCATACGGAACTCTCGCTATCATTGGTTTGACTATCGGCGGTATTATCGGCGGTATCTGCGCCTCCAACGGTGGTCTCCGTCGCTGGATTTGGCCGATGGCTTTGGCTACATCGCTCAACTGCGTGGCTTACATAATTTTGTCGAACGTTACCCCCGATTATGCTACTGTTTCCGGTAAAATCATAGTGTTCTGCTGTATTGTGCTTGAGCAATTCGCATACGGCTTCGGCTTCACAGCATTTATGCTCTTTATGATGTATTTCGCCGACGGTCCTTACAAGACTTCGCACTATGCTATCTGTACCGCATTTATGGCTCTTGGCATGATGCTCCCGGGCATGGCAGCCGGTTGGATTAAGGAAGTGATGCTCGGCAACTCATACGTGAACTTCTTCTTCTGGGTTCTTGCTTGTAATGCCGCTACTTGGACCGTTACCGCTTTGGTGCGCAAGCATATCGACCCGAAATATGGTGCTAAAGACAAAAAATAACGTTATGAAAAAGTTTCTCATCGCTATATTTGCCGGCCTGCTGGCCGTGGGCGCTGCGGCTCAAACCGTGAAACCGGGTATCGAGGTGTTGCGCGACCAAAACTTCGCGCCGCTGCAAGGCAAGCGCGTGGGCTTGATCACCAACCCCACCGGCATTGACAACAACCTGCGCTCCACCATCGACATCCTGTACTCCGCTCCCGGTGTGGAGCTGGTGGGTCTGTATGCTCCCGAGCACGGTGTGCGCGGCGACGTGCATGCAGGCGACCACGTGGACAACTTCGTGGACCCGGCTACCGGTGTCACCGTTTATTCGTGCTACGGTGCCACCCGCAAGCCCACTCCCGAAATGCTTAAGGACGTGGACGTGCTCATCTACGACATCCAAGACATCGGCTGCCGCTCTTACACCTTCATCTCCACCATGGGCGTGGCGATGGAAGCGTGTGCCGAGCAGGGCAAACAGTTCATGGTGCTCGACCGTCCCAACCCCGTGGGCGGTAATAAAATCGAAGGCTGCTTGGCCGAAGATTCCTGCATCTCGTTCGTGAGCCAGTTCCCCATCCCTTACCTCTACGGTCTCACCCCAGGCGAGTTGGCTATGTACCTCAATGAAGAAGGCCTGCTGGCCAACGGTGTTCACGTCGACCTCACCGTCATTCCCATGGAGGGATGGACTCGCGACATGGACTTCCGCCAAACCGGTATGCCTTGGGTGCTTCCCTCGCCCCACATCCCCAACCCCGAAGCTGCCGTGCTCTATCCCGTCACCGGCATCTTGGGCGAGATTGAGTACATGAACATCGGTGTGGGCTACACCGAGCCCTTCAAACTCTTCTGCGCCGAATGGTGCAATGCTGAAGAACTCGCCAAGGCTCTCAACGACCTCCACCTCCCCGGCATGCTCTTCCGCCCCATCCACATCAAGCCGTTCTACTCCTTCGGCAAGGGCGAAAACATCCAAGGTGTGGAAGTGTACATCACCGACCGCCACGCTGCCAACCTCTCGCTCACTCAGTTCTACGTGATGCAAGAGATTGCGCGCCTCTACCCCGACCACAAGGCAATGGAAACTTGCAATCCCAAACGTTTCAGTATGTTCGACAAGGTCTGCGGCTCCTTTGAAATCCGCCGTCGCTTTTCGGTGAACCACTCCGTGGCCGACATCATCGACTACTGGAACAAGGACGTGGAAACCTTCCGCCAAGCATCGTCGAAATACTATCTATATAAATAAACTCTCTACCCATCCTTAAGTCTTTGACAATGAAATTCGATTCTTTGCAGCATCAAGCATTTTTGCGCGATATTTCTGTGTTTGTCGATGCCGACCGCATCTACACCGATGAACTGCGCACTTTGGCTTGGGGTACTGATGCCGGTTTTTACCGACTCATACCTAAAATTGTGGTACGCGCTTCCGATGAAGCTGAAGTAGCACGTTTGCTGCGAGCGGCCTCGCGCCACGGCGTTGCCGTCACCTTCCGCGCTGCCGGCACCAGCCTCTCAGGCCAGGCCATAACCGATTCGGTGCTCGTTGTTGCAGGAAAAGGATGGGAAAAATATGAAATTTCACAGGATCATTCAACCATCACTCTCGAACCCGGTATCATCGGTTCGAGAGTGAATGAGATCCTCGCTCCATACGGGCTGATGTTCGCCCCCGACCCCGCCTCGAAGAAGTCGGCGATGGTGGGCGGCATCATCATCAACAATGCCTCCGGCATGAACTGCGGCACCCACGCCAATAGCGACCGTATGCTTCATGCAGTGCGCATCGTCTTGGCCGACGGCACCGTGCTCGACACCGGCGACCCCGCCTCGCGACAAGCTTTCGCTGTCACTCACAAACCCTTGCTCGACGAAATCATCGCCATTCGCGATGAAATCCGTGGTGACGAGGCGCTCGAAAAGCGCATCCGTCACAAATACTCCATCAAGAATGTCACCGGCCTCAATATCCTGCCGTTCGTGCTTTTCGACGACCCATTCGACATCATTGCTCACTGTATGGTGGGGTCGGAAGGCACATTGGCATTCCTCTCTCGTGCTACTATGGCCACTTCGCACCTTTACCCAAGCAAGGCGTCGGCGATGCTCTACTTCAGCACCGTCACCGAGGCCTGTCGGTGCATCGTGGCGCTCAAAAAGAACTCACCGGCGGATTCGTGCGAACTGCTCGACAGCAAGTCGCTCGCAGCCGTGCACGACACCACCGGAGCAGACCTCACCGCCGTGCTGCTCGACACCAAGGCCGATACCCCCGAACTGCTGCAGCAAAACATCGAAGCCATCAACGCTGTCATCAGCCAATTCACCCTGTTCAAACCGGCCCACTTCTCCTCCGACCCGGCCGAAACCGATGCTTGGTGGGGCTTGCGTTCAGGCGTATTCCCCACTGTGGGCGGCACCCGCCGCAATGGTACCACCGCCCTTATCGAGGACATCGCTTTCCACATCGACGACCTGCCGCAGGCCACTGAAGACTTGTTGCAACTGCTCCACGACAGCGGTTACGGCGATGCTTGCATCTATGGCCATGCCTTCGAGGGCAACTATCATTTCATCATTGGTCAATCTTTTGAAACTCAGGCGGATATTGACAAATATCGCCACATGATGGAGATGGTGGAGACCCTGGTGGTGGAGAAATACGACGGCTCGCTCAAAGCAGAACACGGCACAGGCCGCAATATGGCTCCTTTCGTGGAAAAAGAGTGGGGCGCAAAGGCTTTCTCGTTGATGCGTCGCCTCAAAACGGCTTTCGACCCGGAGAATATCCTCAATCCCGGCGTGATTTTCAACGACGACCCGGAATGTTTTATAAAGAATATGAAACCGCTACCACCGGTACACCCATTGGTGGATAAGTGTATTGAATGTGGCTTCTGCGAAGTTAACTGCGTGAGTTGCGGTTTCACCCTTTCCGCCCGTCAGCGCATAGTCATTGTGCGCGAGTTGGCTCGTCTCCGTGCACTTGGCACGCCGGAAGCCCTTGCTCGCGCTGCTCGTCTGGAACGCGATTTCGCTTACCTTGGCGAAGAGACATGCGCCGGCGACGGCTTGTGCAGCACCTCGTGCCCGATGAAAATCAATACCGGCGAATTGGTGCACGTGCTGCGCGAACGACTCCACCCCAAAGGCTCGATGGGCTATCGCATCGGGCAGCTCTCCGCCGATCATATCGGTGGCATCGCCTCCGGTGTGCGCCTTGCCCTCGGAGCCGCAACTATGGTCCACAATGTAATCGGCTCGAAAGCGGTAAATTCGCTCGGCCGAGGCTTGCACAAAATCGGCCTACCCCTGTGGACAGCCGCTCTTCCCGCTCCATATTCCATCAGGCGCACGTTGAAAGAGTGTCAGCCCGATTCCGAACGTGTGGTAGTTTATTTCCCCTCGTGTTTGAACCGTACAATGGGTGTCACAGCCGAACCGGGCGAAAAAATCGCTCCATTGGTTGATACAATGCTCAACCTATGCAACAAAGCCGGTTATCGAGTGGTGTTCCCCGAAGGAATGGATAAACTTTGCTGCGGTATGATTTGGGAAAGCAAAGGTATGCCCGAAATCGCTGACCAAATGACTGCCAAACTCGAACAAGCGCTTCTCGAAGCATCGCAAAACGGCAAATATCCGGTGCTCTGCGACCAAAGCCCGTGCTTACACCGTATGCGTGAACACATCAAATCGATGTATCTGTATGAGCCGGCCGAGTTTATCAGCAAGTTTTTGGCTCCGCATTTGACATTCACACCTACTTCCGAACCGGTGGCGGTGCATGTCACTTGCTCCACACGTCGCATGGGTTTGGCCAACGTTATCATCGACTTGGCCCGTCGCTGCTCCACTAACGTGGTGGTGCCGCCCGAAGTCGGTTGTTGTGGTTTCGCCGGCGACAAAGGTTTCACCGTGCCCGAACTCAACCGTTGGGCATTGCGCAAACTCCGCCCCATCATTGAGGCCAACCACGTTCAGTACGGATATTCCAACTCACGCACTTGCGAAATAGGCCTTACACATAATAGCGGTATACCATATAAATCAATTGCTTACCTTGTGGACCAATGCACAGTCCGCAAAAACTTAACCTCTAATTCATAGAAATGGCACAGCAAAAACGACTTCTCGCTCTCGATATTCTCCGCGGTATCACCATAGCAGGTATGATTATGGTGAACAACCCCGGTTCGTGGGGCCATATCTATACCCCACTCGGCCATGCCGAATGGAATGGCTTCACTCCTACCGACTTGGTGTTCCCGTTCTTCATGTTCATTATGGGCGTCAGCACATACTTTTCCTTGCGGAAGTACAACTTCGAATTCTCCTGGGCGGCCGCTAAGAAAATAGCCATCCGCACGGTGGTTATCTTTGCCATCGGCATCGGCATCGCATGGTTCAGCCGCTTTATGTACGGTATTTTCGGCGGCAAACCGCTCATCGACTGCGTGTGGACCTTCGACCACATTCGCATCCTTGGTGTGATGCCGCGTTTGGCTCTCTGTTATGGTTTCGGTTCGCTCCTTGCCCTGTGGCTCGGCAAGCATCGCCTACCATGGCTCATCGCTGCCATTTTGGTGCTATATAGTATAGCGCTGATTTTTGGTCACGGATACGAATTTTCCGAGAATAATATTATCTATATTATTGACAATAAAATTCTTGGGCCTGACCATTTATATGCCGACACTGTCGATGGCATCACCCTCAAACTCGACCCCGAAGGCCTGCTGTCGACACTTCCGGCCATTGCCCACATGCTCATCGGTTTCCTCTGCGGCTCGCTCATTCTCGGCACAAAGGACAATCATGAACGAATCAACCGACTGTTTATCGTAGGTACTTGCCTCACCTTCGCAGGCCTGCTGCTCTCTTACGGCCTGCCTATCAACAAAAAAGTATGGTCGCCCACTTTCGTGCTCACCACCTGCGGCTTAGCCTCGTTGTTCCTTGGCTTGCTCATTTGGATTATCGACATTAAAGTCAAAAACCGCTGGTGTAAGTTCTTTGAAGTGTTCGGCATCAACCCCCTGTTCCTCTACTGCCTCGCGGGTGTGCTATCCATCACTTTGGGCGCTATCAAAATTCCATACGCCGCTGCCGAATCGGGCGTTATCAGCATTAAAGGATGGGCTTATCAATCGCTCATCCCCGTGGCAGGCGGCGACGAAACTCTCGCCTCACTTCTTTTCGCACTTTCATTCGTGGTCCTCAACTGGCTTGTGGGCTTAATCCTTTACCGAAACAAAATATACATTAAGATATGATACTCGTAGCTGACTGTGGCAGCACTAAGATTGACTGGTGTCTGCTCAACAACGGAAAAGTTGAAAAACAAGTGTTCACCCTCGGCATGAATGCCGTGATGCTTACCGAAGAAGAAATGCGCACTCGTTTGGCCGACGAACTCGCGCCCGAAATGGCCGGTTATCCCATCGAAGAAGTATACTTCTACGGTGCCGGTTGCATCTCCCCCGAAGTCTGCGGCAACGTGGCTCGCGCCATCCAAGCAAACATCCCCGATACCAAAATAGTGGAAGTACACACCGACTTGCTGGCTGCTGCTCGCGCTCTGTGCGGCCGCACTCCCGGCATCGCCTGCATCATGGGCACCGGCTCCAACTCCTGCTACTACGACGGCGAAAAAATCTGCGACAACGTGTCGCCTCTGGGCTACATCCTCGGCGACGAAGGCTCGGGCGCAGTGCTCGGCAAACTCCTCATCGGCGACGTGCTTAAGAACCAGTTGCCCAAGGACTTGTGCGAGAAGTTCCTCCAACAATACGAACTTGACCGTATGACAATCATCCGTCGCGTGTACAAGGAACCGCAAGGCAACCGCTTCCTCGCATCCATCACCCCGTTCCTTATCCAAAACATCGACCGTCCGGAAATCCACGCTCTCGTGCTCAACTCGTTCAAGGCTTTCTTCGTGCGCAACATTCAGCAGTACAAGAATTACAGCGAACTCAGCGTAAACTTCATCGGTTCCATCGCTTACTACTACCGCGAAGTCCTCGAAGAAGCCGCCGCTCAATGTGGCTGCACCGTGGGCTCCATCATCAAGAGCCCCATGGAAGGTCTCATCAAATTCCACACTGCAATCTAACACAATTAACATAAAACGACAATATGGCATTCGTAAAAATCAGCGAGCAATCCTCGCTCTACAACGACCTCGAAAAAAAATCTGTAGGCGAAATTCTTCGCGACATCAACACCGAGGACAAAAAAGTGGCCCTCGCCGTGGAGAAAGCCCTCCCCGCTATCGAAAAACTCGTCACTGAAATCGTGGCTCGCATGAAACGCGGCGGTCGCATCTTCTATATGGGTGCCGGCACCTCCGGCCGTCTCGGCGTGCTCGACGCTTCGGAAATACCTCCCACATTCGGCATGGATCCCTCGTGGGTAATCGGTCTCATTGCCGGCGGCGACACCGCCCTGCGCAACGCCGTTGAAAATGCCGAAGACGACACCAAGCAAGGTTGGCTCGACCTCCAGCAGTTCAACATCAACGAAAAAGACACCGTAATCGGTATTGCCGCCTCCGGCACCACTCCCTACGTAATCGGCGCCCTCAACGACTGCCGCGCTCACGGCATCCTCACCGCCGCCATCACCTCCAACCCCGATGCACCGGTGAGCGAAGCCGCCGACATCGCCATCGAAATGGTGGTAGGCCCGGAATATGTCACCGGTTCGTCGCGTATGAAATCCGGCACCGGCCAAAAGATGATTTGCAACATGATTTCAACCACCGTCATGATTAAGATGGGTCGCGTTAAAGGCAACAAGATGGTGAATATGCAGCTCACTAATGCCAAACTCGTGGACCGCGGCACCCGCATGGTGGTCGACGAACTCAAACTCACATACGACGAAGCCAAACGCTTGCTGTTGATGCACGGCTCGGTTAAAGCCGCAGTCGACGCTTATCGCGGTGTGGTTGAAGAATAATTTGTGACTATGCTTCGCAAACTCTTACTCGGATTCTCTGTGCTGACAGCCTTGGCGCTGTCGGCACAGACCTCCTCATTTGTTCCCGACCCCAAATTCGGCGAACTCTACGGCCAACGCGCCACACTGTTCGACCAACTCGGTGTGCGTTCCGACAACATTGTGATGCTCGGCAATAGCCTCACCCACGGCTGCGAATGGCGCGAATTGTTGGGCAACCCGCTTGTTGTGAACCGCGGCATCAACGGCGACACCGCCGAAGGCATCTACCAGCGCCTCGGCTCCGTGCTCCGCGGCCAACCCGCAAAAATCTTCCTGCTCACCGGCGTGAACGACGTAAGCCACGACCTCTCCGCTGAGGAGGTTGTCGAAGGCATCGTCAAAGTGCTCTTGCGCATCCGCGAGGAATCACCATCCACGCGCGTGTACCTGCAGTCGCTACTGCCCATCAACCAATCCTTCGAGCGCTATCATCGCCTCGACGGCAAGGAAGATGTCATCCGTGAAATCAACCGTTTGTTGCAACTGCGCGCAGCTGAATTGGGTGTAACGTGGATTAACCTTTACCCACACTTCGCCGATGGCGATGGCAACCTCCGCCGCGAGCTCACCAACGACGGCCTCCACCTGCTCGGCCCCGGCTACCTCATCTGGCGCGAGCTCATTCTCCCCTACATCAACGAGTAATCGATTGATCACATACCCGAACGGGTATAAATCTACTTCTTTCGGGTAGATTTATATCCGTTTAGCTATAAATTATTGATACTTACTGCATTGCACTCTTCCCTGTCGCTTATTGCGCCTTCACCTCTTGTCAATTATTAAGCAAAGTTAAATGCGTTAAATTGTTTTTATCCTAAAATCCGCAACTATCATCCAATACACGATTAAGGGTAGATTTATGAGTCGTTAGTAGCAGCTTTCAGTAAAAAGCAACAGCACAA
>SFNM01000127.1 GCA_004552725.1 Bacteroidales bacterium
TATGTATTTGTGGCTAATCACCAAGGTGCATACGATATTTTTGCGATTTATGGATTTTTGGGGCATAATTTCCGTTGGATGATGAAAAAAGCGTTGGAAAAGATACCTTTGGTAGGTTATAGTTGTCGCGTGTCAGGTCATATCTATGTCGATACTTCGACACCGAAAGCCACTAAAGAGACCATGGAGACAGCTGAGAAGCGCTTGGCCGGCGGCATGTCGGTGGTTGTATTTCCGGAGGGCACGCGTTCAGCAGATGGACAAATGCGAAAATTCCGTCGGGGAGCATACATTTTGGCCACGGAGTTTAATTTGCCGGTAGTGCCAATCACAATAGATGGCGCGTATGATATTTTGCCCAAGAGTGCAAAATTACCACATTGGGGCAAAATTATTCTCACTATTCATCCTGCAATAGAAGCCGGTGCGGAAGGCCACGATTTAACGAAGTTGATGGAAGAGTCACGAGCAGCGATTGCCTCGGTTTTATAATCGGTCGAAACGATAACCAAGAATCGTGAGGCTGTCGATGATATCAGGCAGTCGCAGATAAAGTTTGTCGGTGCGTAGGTCTTGCGTTCCGGGATGAACAATGAGTATCACTCCGTTGAGAGTGTGTTCACGCTCGTATTCGAAAAGTTGAGAGATAATGGAGTCGGTGGAATGATACTCTGCCATGTCGGGTGTAGTGTAATCGCGATAGATTACAATGCCCGGGGTTGGGTTGATTACTTTGAGCCCACGGATAGTGAGAGCGTGCGACTGTTCGGCATTGATCCATTCGAAAGGAGGTAAAAACCAACGGCAACTGTCAGGCTTAATACCCCAATCGGCGAGGAGTTCGAGATTGAGATGCACATCGCGAAGCATTGAGTCGATGGATACGCGAGCAGTACGTGCTTCATCCCATTCGGCCAGTTGCAAATGATGGTTGCTGTGAGCGCCAACGTAGTGTCCGCCATCGATAATTCGTTGAATTATAGAGTGATGAGCGGTATCGCGCAGGAAGTTGCCGGTAAAGAAGAAAGAAGCGAGTAGATGGCGTTGTTCCAAAGTGTTGATGATGGAAGGGAGCCCTTCGCAAAGAGAGTCGGCAGAGAATACCGGATAAATAATCGGTTGCGATTGATTGTGGAGAACGATGGCTCCGTGACGGTCGAAGCGGTCGTCGGAGTTTATATTCGTATTGGAAGAAAAAGCCGCAGTTGCCAGCAAGATGGCAACTGCGGCTAATATGTTTGCGAAAAGTCTCATGTCGGAAATCAGAGCGGACGGATGCCCATAATTTGGCGCATTTCGGCCAAAGTGTCGGCAGCACGAGCCCGAGCCCGTTCAGCGCCATCGCGTACTACTTTGCGCAAGTATTCTTCGTTGGCGAGGATGTCGGTGATTCGGTCGCGGATAGGCGTAGTTACAGCCACGATGTCTTCGGCCAATTGTTTTTTGAGGTCGCCATAGCGAATGGAGCAGTCGGCATAAGCGTCGCGGAAATGTTTCACAACGTCGGGAGTGGAAGTGAGTTCGAGCAATGTGAAGAGATTTGCCACGGGTTCGCTCATGGGTGAATTTGGTTCTTTTGGTCCTTCATCGGTGGTGGCGCGCATCACTTTTTTGCGAATTACTTTGGGGTCGTCGATGAGGTAGATGCAGTTGCCTTCGCTTTTGCCCATCTTTCCGGAACCGTTAAGGCCGGGAACTTTTACCGGAGCACCGCCGAAATCGAAGTCGGTAGGTTCGGGGAAGAGGTCAACATGGTAGAAAGAGTTGAAGCGACGTGCGAAGCGACGAGTGAGTTCCAGGTGCTGCAGTTGGTCCTTACCAACGGGCACTTTAGTAGCCTTTTGGATGAGGATGTCAACAGCCATGAGGGTAGGATAAGTGAGGAGTCCGGCGCACACTCGTTTGTTGGTGTCGCCACCGATGATTTGATGTTCGAAAGCTTCGTCAGAGTCGTCACATTCGCCGCTAAGGCCTAAGCACTTGCGTGCTTTGTCTTTAAACGCGGCAGTGCGCATGAGTTCGCCGATGCCCACGTGCATATTCAGGAGTAAGTACATCTCCGAAATTTCGGGGATGTCGCTTTGTACGAATATAGTTGCTTTTTCGGGGTCGATGCCGGCAGCGAGGTATTCTGCCAGGACGTTTTTCACGTTGGCGTGAAGTGCTTCGGGATCGGTAGCAGTGGTCAACGCGTGGAGGTCGGCCACGAAGAAATTGCAGTCGTGAGCATCTTGGATCTGCACAAATTTGCGCAGAGCACCGTAGAAATTGCCTAAATGCAGGTTACCAGTAGGTCGGATACCACTAAGAATTATTTCACGTTTGGGTTGTTCCATATTTTTCAAAAATTTTCGCAAAGATACAAATTTCCGCTCACACCACCAAACCGCGAAGCAAAAAACTATTTCAAATAATCAAATAAGCAAATATGGAAAGAAAGTAAATGTTTGTGAGTCATGTATGCCGAAGCATGCTGAGGCGCTAAGAGCCGTGAATAAACTACTGAAACACACCGAATTTTGGTAGATTTTCAATTTAAATATTACACTTTTCGGTTACTTAAATTATACTTGTCGGTGGCAAAAACAAGTAAATAAGCTTGTCAGTGGCAAAGACAAGTAAATATACTTGTCGATTTTTGTAGTTATTTATTGAATTTTAGCGATTTGTTGATGAAATTCGTAAAAAATTAGTAACTATAGGGTTGCTGTCGCGGGTTGTAGTGTTGACTGTCGATGCTTGGTGGTGGTGAGTTAGAGGGCGAGGGCGGCAGCAGTGGCTGCAATTGTGAGGTAGATGATGATGGCTACGAGGCATCCTTTGCCGCGGGAAGAGCCTTTGGCTAAGTTGAAGATACTGAAGGTGGTGCGGCGATACACGCGGTTGTAAAGGGCTTTTTGGGGATTAAGCCAGCCTATGCCGCGGCGCCCGTAACCCGGGATTATGGCACGCTTTACGGCACGCTTGGCGCGACCGGTGGTGCGAGCGCTGAGGCTCCGCGTCAGCGACGGTTTTCTCATTCCAAATTTCATATTCTTAGATTTTTAAATGGCAATGCAAATATACGCATTATTTTGCTGCTGAGCAATATAATTTGATATAAATGAAAAGAAGGCGAAGCCTCACGGCTTGCCTTCTTTTGAGTGTGTGAATACACAGGGAATTATAAAATGTTTGTGTTGTTAAAAATTGCCTGATGTATCGAGTACGCCGTCAACGTATACGTTGATTTTCGGGTCGTCGGCGATGCCGAAGAACTTGTGCAGCGGGCCGTAGGGCAGTGTGCGGCCATCGTCTAAGGTGATTCGCGGCGCTTGGTCCCATGGCTTTTCATCGCCGCTGTGCAGGATGTACACGTCGTGGAGGTTGTGCGGGTCGTAGAAGCTTTCGTTGGAGTACGGCCAGCTGTAGTTAGACGATGCGCAGTGGCCGCCAATCACGTAGGTGATGTCCGACTGGTCGCATTTGGTGAAGTCAACGCGGTTGCGATAAGGATTATAGCCGTCGATAAAGCTGGTGATACTACCGATTTGGCACAGTTGGAACTTATCGTAGCCGGAGGTATCTTTGTACACCCATGTCTCCCATAGCACGGCGTTGCGCACGGTGCACTTTTCGAACACGTAGTTGATGTTGTAGCTTACATTGTTGGCATTGACGTAGCCTGCGATGCCGGCCACTTTCACGGCCGACATGATATTGATGTTCTCGGCATGGCAGTTGTAGAAGTTGCCGCCATTGCAGATGCCTACCAAGCCGCCTGAATTGTTGGCCGACCAGGTGCGGTCTTCATCGTAGAACAGTGGGCGGATGAACACGTTGCGCACAGTGCAGTTGCGCAACTCATTCTGGAAGTCGGTAGGACCACCGGGATGTAGGCAACCAACAATCGCACCGGCATGAGATGACTCATTATTGATGGACACATTCTCCAGCGTTAGGTTGCTAATGTTGATGAATGTGGCTACGCCAAACAAACCTAAGTAACTGTTTTCAGCGTAATTGTAAGGTGCGGCCTTGTTACCTGTGATGGCGAGGTTGAAGATGGTGTGGCCTTGACCGTTGAAGAAGTTGATGTTGTTCGAGGTGTTGATGGGCTTCCAGTCGATGCCTTTCAGGTCGATGTCTCTGTCGAGGACCACGGTGGCGGCGCTCAGGGTGGCGACGTTCTCGCTAATCCAGGCGAGTTCGTCGGCGGTCTTGATGTGGTAAACGCCGGCGGCGTCTACGTAGGGTTTAACGGGGTTGAAGGACAGACCTTCGTTGGGTGCAAGTTTGAAGTGGATAGTGGATTGAGCCGGTTGAGCCACGAGGTAATCCACGATGAGTGTGCGGTTGCGGTCGGAACTGTCGTAGCCGAGGGTGTACTCCTTGGTGTCCTTAACGATGGTAGCGTGGTATTTGGTGACGCAATCATCCGCCAGAGAGGTAGTTGTGATGGTTTCACCGGTGCGAGCGTTGATGCCTTCGAAGCGTTTGCAATCGTAGTAGGTCACGTCGAACTGGTCGGGCAGGTCGAGGTCGCCGATGGCCCAGTCGGTGGATATCACGCGCAACTTGGCGAAGGGACGGCGCAGAATGATGCTCTGTGAAAGGCCTTCGGGACCGACAGTAACAGTTTCGGAAGCGAAATAAGCGTCGCGGCTTTCGTCGTTGAGCATCTTGTCGTTGGCATCGA
>SFNM01000128.1 GCA_004552725.1 Bacteroidales bacterium
CGTAGTGCATCGCGATTGAGTTCAGCGGCATGAGCGGGCGCGTGGCCGGTGAGGCAGTAGACAAACGTTGCTGCGAGGGCGTAGACGTCGGCAGTGGGAGAGAATTGCCGGAAGCCGGCCAACTGCTCTAAGGGCGCAAAACCGGGTGAATAACCGGCAGCCGCGATGGTAGATGTGGCTTGACCCTGGCCATCGTAGTGTTTAGCGAGGCCAAAGTCGATAAGAACGGGACGGAGGCCGTCATCGTCTTGCTGTATCATAATATTCTGCGGCTTGATATCATAATGAGCCACTTTGTTATCGTGCAACATTGCTACAGCATCGCAAATTGGGCGTAGAAGCGTTGATGTCTGGGCGAAATTGAAACGCTTGCCATGAGTGGCTACGTAGTCGGTCAGAGTGGCTCCTTCGAGATACTCCATCACATAGTAGGCAGTACCATTTGCTTCGAACACTTCGTCGACTTTGATTATATTCGGGTGGCCCAAGCCGAGTTTTTGCAAACGCAAGGCTTCAGAAACGAATGCTTGCTTGAAGCGCTCAACGTCGGAGGCTTTGGACTGATGAAACTCCATTTCGGTGGATTTTTCGCGTCGGAAGCAATAAATATCGACAAAAAGTTCTTTCAGAGCGAATTTTGCTTTGAATGAAATATTGCCCATCTTGAGCGGAGTATCCACAAGATAGGTGATACCGAAGCCGCCTTGTCCAAGGACACGGCGAATAGTATATGTATGCTTAGGGCTTTTAATGACAGTGCCAGTGGAAAGTGCTTGATTGGACATAGGGAAAAAATGGGTTAATGTCGACAAAGGCGCGCCAGCATAAATGCGAGCGAGGCAGTGCCATCCATGGTTGGTTCGTTGGAGGAGTAGTCGCTGTAATCGTCGTGGTAAACGGCCGGACCGCCTTGGTATTGGGCGAAACGGTCGTCGCGGCGCAGGTGCACGCCCCAAAGTTTGTTGAAGATAGTTGTGTAGACGGGTCCGTCGACGAGACCGCCGACAAGGTAGTCGCGACCTGGACGGCCATTGACGCTACGGTCGGTCATTGCCGAATGGGGGTCGAGGGGCGACGACAGAACCATATCATTGGGCAGAATAATCATGGTTTGGCCCCATGGATTGACACCGAAGAGCCAGTCGCGAGCGGCTGTTTCGAGTTCGCGGAACTGTTCATCGCCGGTAATTTCACGATATAGTATGGCCTGAGTTATGAGCGCAACGACTAAGTTGTTGGAGCACCAAATGAATGGTACACCGAAGCGGAAAGTGTTGCTCCCGGCGCGGTCGGCTACACGCGACAATCCGCTACGCATATTGCGAGTAAATTCGGCGGAGCGCTCCGGATTGAGGCGTGCAATTTCAGGGTGAGCGAGGTTGACAAATGGATACCACTGATAGTGGGCGGCGGAGTCGGCACCCATCCATGGCGTTACGGGTTCTTGTCGACCGAATGTGACAGCGTCGGCCATCATAGTTGAGTCGCCGGAAATACGATAACGAGAAATGGCGGCAAGTTCAAGGTCGTCGACCCAGTTACATTCTTCATAGCGATACGGTGAAACGGTGGAGCAGGTTTGACATGCGCCAGGGTTGGCCTTGGCCACTGCGTATGAAACTTGAGAGCGACGTGACATTTCAGCGGCGAAAGTAGGGTCGAGGTCAGCGAAGACTTCGCTGCCAAGCGCGAAAGAGGAGGCAAATTTGGCTACCGATGAAGCCAAGCCGGTGCTTTCGTTGAGGTATTTTCCGAGGCCACATGGGTGGCCGATGCAGGGGTACACGGGACGAGCCCCACCCTGGCCCATGCCGTAGTCGACATTGTCGGCAGAGGGTACGCCCACGAAGCGGTGATCGCGGTCGTCGGCGATTTGGTTGTAGTACTCACCATCGGCCGGGTTCATTTTCATCATCCATTGCAAGCCCCAACGGGCTTCGTCGAGGATGTCGGGCACGCCGTTGGCGCCGGGTCGTCCAGAAGCGTCGTAATGGTCGGCCCAAATGCCGGGATTTTCGCGGTAAGCAAAGAGAAGTTGATAGATGGCGTTGGCCGAGGTGGTGAGGTATTGGAGATAGTCGGAAGCGTCATGCCAACCACCGGTGACGTCGACGTGTTGGCCGTCGCGGTCACCGGAGAGCACCAAGAAGCCATCGCGAGTGTGGCAAGGTTCGTTATGTACCGGGTTGAAACCGCACCGCTGCTGGCGCAGGTAAATCAGTGGCAATTCATTGATGGCAAAACGGCTATAAGCATCGTCGCCGATGTATAGGCTTGTAACTTCTGCCACTTGAGAACCGAGTTTGCAGGTGAGCACATAATTGCCGGAGGCAGTGACGGAGGAGAAATAAATACGAGCGGCGTATTTCATCGGTGCCCACGAGTCGGCTTCCACCACAGAATCGACGGGCAGGATACCGTAGTCGGGAGATGCCAACTCGAATGATAGTTTTGAAGGCTCCACATTGCCCACATATACGGCTACCTTGAGGTCATCACTGAGATAACCAACTTGGTTCACGCGAAGAGATTGCGCATTAACTGTATTTACGCACAAAGCCGCAACAGCAGTGATTGCGGCTTTGGTTAGGCGGTCGTTTATGGTCATGTTATCGGAATATACTAAAGAAAATCAATGCGGGGATGGCAACAGCAAGAACTGAGTCGATGCGGTCGAGGATGCCGCCGTGGCCCGGGATGAGGTTGCCGGAATCCTTTACTCCGGCCGTGCGTTTAAGTAATGATTCAAATAAATCGCCGTATGTGCTTAGCACACTGACTAAAGCGCCGTAAGCAGCCAATAGCAACGGGTTCACAGGAAATACAAACATCGCTGCTACAACACCGGCAACCACCGAGAATGTGAAACCGCCCCAGAAGCCTTCCCAAGTCTTCTTGGGGGAGAGGCGTTCGCAGAGTTTGTGGCGACCAAATTGGCGACCGGTGAGGTAAGCGCCTGTATCATTGAGCCAAATCATTATGAATGTGAGCAAAACGAAGCGAGGATCGCAATAGGCTAAGAAAGCGAGAGCCGCCAACGGCAAAACAATGTAGAACAACGACAATGTTGAGGTGAGATAGTTCTGCACCGGTTTTTCACTGCAGTCATGAATGGCAAGTACCATACGTATTGTAAAATATGATGCTCCGTATGCTGCAAGGATGCAGATGAGTACCACCAACCAATCGTGCTTCATACCCGGCACCGTGCACATAATGCCGCCTCCAATTACTGCCAATGGCATAAGGAGATCGAGGAAACGCACGGCCTTGCTCATAGGAGCCTCAACGGCACGCATTGCTTGCAACTCGCCAATGCCAATCATAGCAAAAATAATCATCAACACAGCAAAGCCGGCCGATGGTGCGAACATCAGGGTGAAGACCAATAAAGCCACATATACTGCGCCGGAGAGCGCTCTTGTCGTCATATTATTCATCGTTTTCAAAATATAGTGTTAGATAATTGGATGTCCGGTTGGCGCAGCCAACTGTTGGTCGTCGAGTTGCGCATGTTCTTCAACACGCACAGCCTGTTCAGGTTCAATCTTCATCTTAATCTTCATTTGGTCGAAGCCCTTGCCGTACACACCGTTGACGTTGCCTTGAGTGATGAAAGCGTCGGGGTCGATGCCTTTGACGATGCGAAAGATGCCCACGGATTCAATTTTGCGAGCCATCACCATCAGCACTTTCACCTCCTGTTTGCTGTACCAGCCCATACCGGAGAGGACGGTGCAACCGCGATGCGCCTCGTTGTTGATGGCGGTGGCAATTTCTTGCCAACGGCGCGAGAAGATGATGAATTGCACAGCCTGACGGTTGGTGTTAATCACCATATCAGCCATATATGAGCACATGAACAATACAATCAAGCCGTAAACGATCTTTTCCAATGAGCCGCCGGGTGCGAAGAAATAGCCCGAAGTGATGATGATAAAGTCGACGTAAATCATTGTGCGACCAATGGTTACGTTTGATTTCTTAGCCACCATTGCGGCAATGATGTCGGTGCCGCCCGAAGAGCCATTGTGCGTGAAACACATACCAATACCTATGCCGGCCAAGATACCGCCAAGCATACAACTAAGGAATGGGTCGAGACGTACCAAGTCCTTGCATAGCGGAATGAATATACCCATCATCAGCGAAATCATAGTGGTGCCGAAGATAGTACCCAACACAAACTTCTTGCCCACAATCTTGTAAGCCATGGCAAGCAATATGATGTTGAACAGATAGTT
>SFNM01000129.1 GCA_004552725.1 Bacteroidales bacterium
AACCCCTGTTTAAGTGGCTAATTATTTGTCAGCAATAGCTGCAATACCAGGTAATACCTTACCCTCTAAGAATTCCAAAGTAGCGCCGCCACCAGTGGAAATATGGGAAATCTTGTCAGACAGGCCAGTCTTCTTCAGAGCTGCAATGGAGTCACCACCGCCAACGATGGAGGTAGCACCATTCTCAGTAGCCTCTGCAACAGCCTTAGCAACAGCCAAAGTACCCTTTGCAAATGCGTCGAACTCGAATACGCCCATAGGACCGTTCCAGATAACGGTCTTAGCGCCCTTCAGAGCCTCAGTGTAAAGTGCAGAAGTCTTAGGGCCGCTGTCAAGAGCCTCCCAGTCCTCAGGAACCTTATCTACATCAACAATCTGAACATCATCGTTTCTCAATACATTTTGATTTACCTTTTCTCTATTGTTTACAATGTTCCATAAATCTTTCCGTATCTTTTCAGCATCTTCAACTCCAAGAATTTCAAACCTTTTCAATGGCTCGCTCTCTTGGTCATGCTCATCAACCCCCAAAAGTATTATTCCTCCGTAAGTATTAGCAAATGCTGAATATGTTTCCCACAAAGAATTTGGTACGCTATATTGAGCCTTTTTACATTCGAGTGTTACTCGTTCTCCATCTTTAAGGATTGTGTGGATATCCATACTTTTCAAAATAACAGTAAAAAAAGATTTGAGTTGAAATAGTAAAAAGAGTACGATTATATAATCTATTACGCATTTTGGTCTTGGTTACTTGCCAAGAAATTTGCGCAGTCGTCCCGGGAGGGGTAGGGGCTCGTAGCGCAGCACTACAACCAGGAACGCGGCTAATAGCACGGTGCGCAAGGTTAAACGCACGGCCAACGGAAGTGCCTGCAGACCATAGAAACCGGTGTAGTAGAGCACGGCGCCAAGAGCGAAATAGCACAGAATACGCCCCACTTGGTAGTTCACTGCCATGTGGCGACGGCCGATAAAGTAGGAAGCCAACATCATGGAGCCGTAGGAACAAAATGCAGCCCACGCGCACCCGATATAGCCTACGTGCGGCACAAGCAATATGTTGAGTGTGAGGGTGATACACAACCCGAAGATGGAGAAGTATGCTCCCCACATCGTTTTGTCGGTAAGTTTATACCATAGCGACAGGTTGAAGAATATTCCGAAAAATACTTCGGCGGCCATTACTATCGGCACCACTTTCAACCCTTCGAAGTAACTTGGCGCAATGAAGTATTTGAGAATGTCGATGTAGAACATCACTGCCAAGAAAATAAAGGTGCTGAACAAGCAGAAATACTTCATAGCATCGCGATAGGCTGCACTGCGGTCCTCCCCCTCAGCCTTGGAGCGCTGGAAGATAAATGGCTCGTAGGCGAAGCGAAACGCTTGGATAAACATCAGCATCACGATGCCGATTTTGTAGTTGGCGCCGTAGATGCCAAGGCCGCGCATCGCTTCCGCAGGGTCATCGACCAGCCACGGGTATATCACCTTGTCGATTGTTTGGTTCATTATGCCGGCGATGCCCAATATCAGTAGCGGCGCGGAGTAGCGAAGCATCTCCGATAGCAATTTGCCATTGAATTTCCATCTAAATCCGGTCAACTCGCTACGCATCAGTAGCAAGTTGACTGTCGAGGCGATTAGGTTCGACAAGAAAATATAGCCGATGCCAAATTCCGGCTTGTAAATCCATCGCATAGCATCACCCAGCATCGGGCAAAGCACCAGGAAAAATAGATTTAAGCCGATATTCAGCCCGATATTCACTAATTTGAGAATGGCGAAGCGCATCGGTTGCTGGCGTTGGCGCAGATAACTAAACGGAATGGCGGTGAAAGCGTCGATAGCCACGCAAGCACCCATCATCATCACGAACGACGGGTGGTCGACACAGCCCGTTGCCGCCGATAGCGGCTTCAGCAGTAGCGCCACCGCGGCGGTAAACGCTATCGAGGTTGTCGCCAGTGAAATCAGCGTAGTGGAATACACCTCCTTGGCATCGTGCCACTTCTCATGGTTGGAAAACCGGAAAAAACCGGTTTCCATACCGTATGTGAGCACTATATATAGCAACGCAACTATGGAATAGATAAAAGTGACCATCCCATATTGGTCGGATGCAAACACGTTGGTATACAATGGCACCAAGCACCAATTTAAAAAGCGTCCTACGATAGAACTGATGCCATAAATGGCTGTATCTTTGGCTAATGATTTTATTCCTGCCATATCTTTTCTTGTTTCGACAAGCAAAGTTACAAAATATCTGTCACAGCACCAAATAAAACCTCTCGCCAAACACTTCCTCCGCTATCACCCACCTACCAAATCACACTATTGTGGATTTGCAGGAGAATTTGTATCTTTGCGAAAAAATTGATTATGAAACACTTACTCTTGCTGCTATTTATGGCTTTAGCCTCGTTTTCCGGCATGGCACTTGAAGGCTCATGGCGTGGAATGCTCGATCTGGGACGCGTGCAGATGGCCTTGGTATTGAACTTCTCTCATGATGCTCAGGGCAATGCCGTGTGCACGTTCGATTCTCCCGACCAGGGTGTGTACGGTTTGGCTACTAAGGTATGTTTGCTCACGGACGACTCTGTGGCAGTGGAAGTTACGATAGCGCGTATCAAAGTGAGCGGTCGCATTGTAGGCCACAAAATAGAAGGCATGTTTGAGCAAAGTTCGGTGCGATTGCCGTTGGTGTTGGAGTATCAACAGCCCGAAGCGACCGAGGATTTGCCTTACGCGGTGAGCGAAGTTGAGATTGCCTCCGATGGGGCGATGCTGTCGGGCACACTGTGTATGCCGGCGGAGCCGTGCGCCTTGGTGGTGATGGTGACCGGCAGTGGTCCGCAGAACCGCGACGAGGAATTGATGGGCCACCGACCCTTTGCCGTACTGGCCGACTCGCTGGCGCGCGCCGGCATCGCCTCCATCCGCTACGACGACCGCGGCGTGGCCCAATCGACCGGCGACTTCGCCGCAGCCACCACCGATACCTTCGCTCTTGATGCTCAGCGAGTTGTGGAACATGCGCGCACCATTTTTTGCCGGCAAAGTCGGCATCATCGGCCACAGCGAAGGCGGATACATCGCCTACCAACTCGCCGCCGAAGGCGTGGTGGACTTTGCCGTATCAATAGCCGGTCCGGCTATCCCTTGCCGCGAGATTATACTCGACCAAAATCGCTTCTCGCTCGAAAAAGCCGGCTTGAGCGAGGAACAAATTACCACGGCCTTAGCCATTGTGAGTGAGGCATTTGATGTGATTGCTGCCGGTGGCACGCCCGACTTTGATGCCATCGCGGGCGACCGCGCCGCGCAGCTCCCGCCTCAGCTGATGGCCTCGCTTCGTGCCACCTCGCAAGCCTCCACCACCCCCTGGGTGCGCCGCTTCGTGCAGTTGGATGCCGCTCCCTACCTCAGAACAATCAAGTGCCCGCTGATGGCTATCTTCGGCACGCTCGATACTCAAGTACGGTCCTCGGCTAACTATCCACGAGTCAAAGAATTATGCCCGTCGGCCAACGCCGTGGAATACCCCGGCCTCAACCACCTGATGCAACACGCCGTCACCGGTGCCGTCACCGAATACGGCCAAATCCCCGAGACTATGTCGCCCGAAGTAATCGCCGACATCGCCGCCTTCATCCGCAGCGTGTGCCCATCCCTCTCCCTCCAATAACACCCGCGCCGCCTCTCCAATTATTATCAGTGTCTCCAACATTCAGACACCGATTTATTTGGCCGGGTGGGCGATAATTCGTATCTTTGTAGTGATTACTTATCTTGCTATTTATGCCGGCCTACAACCAACATAAGATCTCAATCCGCTTCTTTAATGACCGAGAAGTGCGCGCCGCCTGGGACGATGCCTCCAACCGATGGCTGTTTTCGGTGGTGGATGTTATAGCCGTGCTTACCGACAGCAAGAATCCTCGCAATTACTGGAAGGTCCTCAAACATCGCATGGCCATTGCGGGCAATGAGTTGGTTACAAATTGTAACCAACTGAAACTCCTCGCCGCCGACGGCAAGCGCTACCTCACCGACTGCCTGTCGCAAGAGGAACTGCTCCGATTGGTGGATGCCGTGCCGAGCAAGCAAAAAACAGTATAACAATATCACTTTCAGACCGTGACGGATATGCCCGGAGGGCATTTGATGCGCCGGAGGCGCTATATCTTCGTTAGCCGTGGGTTGGTACCACGGAGTGGTTCCTACCCAC
>SFNM01000130.1 GCA_004552725.1 Bacteroidales bacterium
CAAGAGCAAACCACCTACGGAATTTGACCTCAGTATCGGCACAATCCTTATCAGAAACGGTCGATTGAGATATGATGTGTTGGACCAACAACCATCGCCCGAAAAGTTCAATTCCAACCACATCGAAATAGCCGACTTAAACCTCTATGCGTATTTGCGACAAGCATCACGACATGGGGCTGATGTAGAACTCGAAGAACTATCATTCCGCGAGCAGTCAGGATTTGAGTTGTCGAGTTTGAGTGCTTACGCATGTGTGTCCGACTCACTCATCGATATCAAACGGCTTACGATTAATCTACCGCACTCGAATATTGCCATCAAGCCGATAGCATTGCATATCAATGGCTTCAACAATTTAGCCAAAGCGGTAAAATCCGCCTCTTTGGTATTGAGTACTGACAATTCGGCCACCATTTCTACGACTGACTTGGCGGCCTTTGTACCCGCCTTCGCAAACATCGACCGAACCTTCTCGGCCGACTTCGTCATAACATCTACGTGCGGATCAATCGACCTTAATTCGTTTTCGATTAAAGACGAGCAAGGCACGCATATCGAAATGCAGGCGCAAGTGCTCAATCCTTTCTGCATCGACAGCATCGACGTGTCGCTCAACGAATTACGAGCCACAATATCAGCCACAGACCTCCGCTACATCAGCTCGTTGCTTCCACAAAAGACTGCCACCATTATCTCGCGCCTGGGTAGCGTGAACCTCCATGGCAGCGGTAAAGTCAATGTATCGTCGGCCTTAGCCAACCTCAATATTAATATCGGCAACGCGTCAATAGCCCTCAATGGTTCGGCCACCTCAGCATCGCGCTTCAACACGTTTAATTTCGATATACATTCATCAATCCAAGACCTGCCCATCGGCAGTTTATTCACCATTGCCGACCTCGGACCGCTCAGTGCCGACTTGGATGTTGACGGATCATTTGCCGGCAAAAAAAGCGAAGGCAATATGACTGCCACCATCTCCCAACTCTCCTATCGCCAATATTCATATTCAAGTATCGACATTGAAGCCGCTGTAGATGCATCGCTCAACCAACTGACAGCCTACTTATCTTCCTCCGACCCCAATGCCGACTTTTCTGTCGATGCCACCATTATCAATCAATCTACCAAGAACTTATCACTTGATTTGCTTGTAGGTAGATTGGATCTCAACGCGCTCAACATCTCGCAAAAATATCTGGGCTACGCCATTAGTGGCGAAGTATTATCCAACATCGCTATATCTGATATCGACCATTGCTACGGTAATCTTTTGGCCAACAATTTCGTAATTCGCAATGCCGACAACGAAGGGCTATCTTTGAACAGTCTTGAAATCGCAGTCTATCCCAATGCCACCGACTCCACCTCTACCGACATATCGCTCTCATCCGACTGCATCAATGGATATATCCAAGGCAAAATCACACCTTCCACATTAGTGCCAACTTTCGTGGATATGGCATCTCATATAGTGCCCGACATAATACCACACGACTCCGACCGTCACCAATTAGTAGCCGAGTCCAATAATCTTTTCGACATTGACCTTACCATTGAAAATGCCGAAGAAATCTCGAGATTCCTCAATCTGCCTGTGCAACTCATCTATCCCATAGATATTAACGGTTCTGTTAATGGTTCTAAAGGTCAAGCAGTTGTATGGGTTGACGCACCTTACCTCCAACAAGGCGACAAAATCATCGACTCATCAATGCTCGGCCTCACCGTCGATGCCCAAACCAATTGTGCCACAATATATGCCACTACACATACTCCTACAAAGAAAGGTCCTATGAATGTGGTGCTCGGCATACAAGGCTCAAATAATCACTTTAACACAGCCATCGATTGGGAAATCGAGCGAGCCGTACCAATCAATGGCACCATCAACTTTTCAACTGCCCTCTCGCGCTCCGACAACAAGAATTTGTGCATATCGACCGACTTCCACCCTGGGCAGATTACCTTCGGCGACGATATTTGGCACATTAACTCATCAAATATCACTTGGTGCGATAACGTATTATCTGTAAGCGATTTTGCGCTTCAAGCCAACAATCAACGCATCGCAATTGACGGCGTAGGCTCAACCTCGCCCGACGATGTTATGGACGTTTCACTTGAAAACATTCATCTTATATCAATTTTTGAAACTTTAGGCATCGACAACGCTCTAATAAGCGGCACAGCCTCAGGCACGTTCCAAGCCCGCAGCATCTTATCAAAAATACCGATTCTCACCACCGATAATCTCCACGTGGACCAAATCGGATATAATTATTGTACTATCGGCGATGCCGATGTCACAGCCAATTGGGACAACGACCGTCAATCGTTCCATCTCGATGCAGATATTATCAACGCCAACGACCAACATTCGCGCATTTATGGCGACATCTTCGCAGCACAAGGCGCATTAGACCTCACATTCGATGTCACCCATGCTCCGGTCGGATTTATGCGTCCGTTTATGGCCGCGTTCACCTCAGCCATTGATGGATACGTATCCGGCAAAGCACATCTTTTCGGCACTTTCAAAGATATTGATATGGAAGGTGACATCTTTGCACAAGATCTACGGCTCAAAATCGACTTTACCAACACTTGGTACTCAGCCACCGACTCCATCCATGTAAAGCCCGGGCGCATCCAACTCGACAACATTACAATCCGCGACGTTGACGGCCATACTGCACTTTTGAATGGTTATCTGCTCCACGATTATTTCCATCGACCTGTTTTTGATTTCCAAATCTCTGAAGCCAAGAATTTCTTGTGCTATAACGTTTCGGCCAAGCAAAACGACCTATGGTATGGTACAATCTACGGCAACGGCTCCGCTTCTATCGTAGGTCGTCCCGGCATTGTGGAAATCGGTGCCAATATGACAACCGCCCCCCACTCCACATTCACTTTCGTGCTCAGCGACCAACTCGAAGCGCAAGAATACTCATTTATCAACTTCCGCGACGTAACCCCGGAAGATACCACCAAATCCGTACTAAAAATCGACGACTTGCCCCAAGCCGTCAAGGACTATCAGCAACGTATGCGCCAACAAAACATCGACAAGCCGTCAGATTATGTGATGGATATCACTGTTGATGTTACGCCTGATGCTGAAATGATTGTGGTCATGGACCCAATAGGCGGCGACCGTATTCGGGCTTTCGGCAAAGGCAACATCCGCATGGCCTACAACTCCGCCGACAACGATATCTATCTCTGGGGACTATACACCCTCGACCATGGTAAATACAACTTCACCCTCCAAGACATTATAATTAAGGACTTCACCATCAACCAAGGCAGTTCTATCGAATTCAATGGCGACCCCTACTCCGCCATCCTCAATATCGAAGCAATTTATCAACTCAATGCCAACCTTTCCGATCTCGACGAGTCGTTCACCCAAGACAAGGACCTCAATCGCACAAACGTTCCGGTGCAAGCCGTGATGATTGTCACTGATGATATGCGACAACCCGACATCCGTTTCGATTTAAAATTCCCCACACTCAATGCCGATGTCTACCGCAAAGTCCGCTCTATCGTATCCACCGACGATATGATGAACCGCCAAATCATCTACCTCCTTGCTCTCAACCGCTTTTACACCCCCGACTATATGGCGTCGACCACCAAAAGCAACGAACTGTTCTCCGTGGCTTCTTCCACAATCTCAAGCCAACTCTCAAGTATGCTCGGCAAACTCTCCGACAATTGGAGCATCGCACCTAATCTCCGTAGCGACCAAGGCGACTTCTCCGACCTCGAAGTGGACCTTGCACTCTCAAGTAGGCTGCTCAACAATCGGCTCCTATTCAACGGCAACTTCGGATATCGAGATAAATCGCTCAACTCCAATCAGTTCGTAGGCGACTTCGACATCGAATACCTCCTCACTCCTTCCGGCAACTGGCGACTCAAAGCATATAATCGTTACAACGACCAAAACTACTACTTACGCACCGCCACAACCACTCAAGGTGTCGGTATTATGTTTCGCCACGACTTCGATTACCTCTTCCGCAAGCCCACTCGGCAATCTTCACCCGCAGCCGAGCCCACTGACTCTATTCCTTCCGATTCTTCAATAATTATCAACAATATAATTCCGGATTAATATGAACAGCCTCTCTTTCAAACTCTTTTCATGCG
>SFNM01000131.1 GCA_004552725.1 Bacteroidales bacterium
GGAGCCTCTAGGACGCGTTTTCCGGCAAAAGTAGGGCAAACACCTTAGGATTGCCTAAAACGCGAAATAGAGCCCTTCTAGGGCATCCTCGTCGATGTGTGGTGAGATGGGTTGGTGTGGGGGAGTGTGTGGTGGATGGGATGGTGCCGACTCAGTCGCCCTCGCCGTGCGGTGGGGAGGACTGGGATGTGTGGATGCCCCACCCCCACCCCCTCCAATCTCCAGAAAAAAAAATCGGGGGCTCCATCCAACTACCCTGGTTCCCGCCTTTTTATCTCTCCACCTACCCGACCAAAAGTAATCCTGACATGAGAAATTCGAAACTCGCCCACACTCAGGCGGGCTTTTAATTTCGAGGACGGCTTATCTTACCCCACACACCGCAAAGTGGCTCTACAAGCCATTATCCGCATCCTAGCCAACCTTGCCATTTTTACAAAAGTTTTGGAATTTGTAAAAAAGAAAGATAGGCTATCTTTTTAATTTTTTTCCATCTTGTCGGGGCGTGTAGATGTGGCGGAAGGCGGCAACCGAGGCGGGCGCAAGTGTCGCCCCATCCCCATCCGGGGTACCCCACTTTTACAAACATTTTTCCATCCACCCCTTCTTTGTCAAAAACAAGAAAAAAAATCTTTCCCTCCCCTGGTATAGAAAATAAAACATCTAGATGTAAAAAAATAAAAATAGAAAAACATCTTATAGAAAAAGTTTGAAGTTGATTTTTCCAAACATTTTGTAGGAATTTGCCTTCATCTTTGTAAAAAAAACATGTACATCCGCCCACCCGACACCCCTCCAGGCGAGGCGTGGCGCGGCTTTGCGCATCTCAAATTTTTACAAAGATGGGTCGGAAAATAAGATAAAGGGGACTGTTTTATCTTTACTGTCGTATAAAAAAATCTAATTTAATTAAGACTTTCTACAAACATCTTGCAAAAAGTATCTATTAAATTATATTTTTTAGAAAAAGTTAAAAGAGTGGTTGCCATCTTTATCTTATTTTTACTCTAAAAAATTAAAGATAAATTAGACTTTTCTACAAACATCTTGCAAAAAAACCCATTTACCTATACATCCGCACCCATAGCAATATCGCGTTGTCACTATTTATCTTTAAGTTTTTACCCGAAAATAGGCAAAAAGCTGGCATGTATCTTGCTAGAAAAACAAAAAACTTAGTTTTTTGTTTTACAACATCTTTGTAAAAGTGTGCTAAAACTTTTAATTTTTTAGTGACTATCCCGTATCTCGCGTGCGAGGCGGTGCGAGATAGTCTCTAAAAAATTAAAATTAAATCCGGAGTGGCGGCGTGCGAGGCGGGGCATCCCCGCACAAGGCGGGGCATCCCCATCCCCTAGCGGCGGGCGAGGCGGCGTGCGAGGCGCATCATCCTCCTACCTACTGGGTTGTCCTTCTCCATCGGGCAATCGCACGACGAACGACGTACCATATCCCAGGGCGTCATACCAGCACCCACCATCCAGTCCAACCGCCAACATGGCTCGTCATATCCCATCCGCCACCGCACCAGCATCTCGCGTTTCTCATTCTCCACCGCGCGGCGGTAGGAAGCGTAGGTGGGCGTGGTGTCCATCCCCTCACGCAAGCGGCGGGCGATTGCCCGACACTGCTCGACCCACCATCTATCCACGCCGCGAGGCGGTATGCGATACGCTGTATCCCTGGAGCAATACGCCGTGGCGGGCGGCATGTAGGCGATGCCATCTTCCCAACCCTCCGGACACTCGCATGTCCATCTGCATATCGGCCACAATTCCGTAGTCTCCGCTAGGGGTAGCACGTGTAGCACACCACACGCCGAGTAGAACATTATCCCGCCAAAGGTCTCACCTTTTGGGGCGTCCAACCTACCAATCCAACCCGCACCACCTTTATCTGCTCTGGCGAATAAATAACCGAGGGGCTTCTCCATTGTCGCACGCACGGAGGCGGGCACTTCTATCTTCTCGACTCTCATCTCACACCTCCAAACCCAGTTCCAATTCACCATCTCGCACCACATCATCCGCCTCGGGCTTCGCCTTCCAAAAGTTCGCGGCGACGGCTTCTTTCCACACGGCATAACGCTCCATCCATTCCTCCGCGGGCATGGCGTATATAAGGCGCGGTGCGGGAGAGTCATCCAACCTCGGGTCGTTGTAGGCGCGCTCCCCACCTCCACTTATGTCACCGAGGCGGGCGCCACCGTTCTCATCCATCCACAGGCACACACGCCCGTTACCGTTGATATCCCACTCAGGCGCGTCGAAAGGCGGGGCGACCACATCTCCCCACACTCGCTCCACGTCCGCCACGTTGAAGCGCACATCTTCCATCTCCAGTTCGTGGTGGGCGATCACTAGCGCGTCATCTCGTTCTTTCACAATAACGCACCCCGTGGACGTTTCCACCAGCATCCAATATCCATTCTTCGCCAAGATGTGCATGTCTCTGTGTAGGTGTGGACACGCGGCAACATCCAACACTTGGCGCAACGCGCGCATATTCACACGCACACCGCTCTTGTAGTACATCTCAATCAGGCGGGCACCATAGAGTGTGGGGCTATCCTCCTCGTGGGGCACTTCTACTCGCGCCTCCCTCGGCTCGACCCACATCCCCGACCCCGCGGCGTGGCGATAAAACCCTGCGTTCTCTCCGATATCCCGCAACACGTCCACCGATACGCAACCCATCTCACCGTCACGCACCTTCACAAGACGCTTGAGAGTGGCACGCGGTATCCTAGCGACTTCCTGCCGCCCCCTCGTCGTTATACCTACGGCGTTCATCCACACACCTTTACCATTGTCTGTTCCACTTACCTTAATCATATCTTTTCTCCTTATTAGTAGGTCGTTATCTTACTTTACGTGCGGCGATGTTGCTCAAGCTATCCGTACCCGGCGTGCGAATGGCGACACCGTAGCAGTCCCCCACTATCCACCAGTCCTCGACGATGCCACACTTCGTTGTGCGACGCGCATCCAGTATCTTTTTGCCGGGGAACACATACTCCGAGACGCCATCCCACACGGCGGGCACTCGGGCTACCGCTCTCGATATCTCGTTTTCCCACATCTCTATTGGGGCGCGGTTATCGCCGAGGCGTAGTGCCCATCCATCTCGTCGCAACACCATCTGCACGGAATCTTCATCCGCGCCTTTGCGCGTTATCAGTGTGAGTACTTCGCTCCTCATCTGCAATACGGCGGGGCGGGGGAACCGCATCATCCCTAGGCGCAACATTTTGGCGAGCGCGGCGTTGTAGCCATCTTCATCCTGATCGACAACCTGTCCATCTATCGTCTCATACGCCCACATCCCAACATTGTCGTCATACCATCCATGCATGACGCCTATCGCCTCAAGCCCACCAGCCGTTATCCATTTGTCGAGGGTTTGCACAGACTCGAAACGCTCCCCACTATCCTCGATGAGGCTGTCAATCTGCCTCAGCACGTAAAACGGCACATCTTGCAACATGCCGACCGCCTTTTTGGACAATATCTTAGTCCACACACCGTCACACAAACTCGATTTCATTCTGATTTCTACCATCTCTCATCCCTCCTTCTTATATCCACTCGTATTGTTCCAGCTCTAGGACATCCCACACGTATCGCACTTGGTCATCCGAGCAGTATTTTATCAGCACTGTGGCGCATTCATCCCACGTGCCGAACACCTCGTTTCCCTTGTTCGTTTTAAGGCAAACCGTCACCCACTCAGTCGCGCGTTCGAACATGGCGTTGTTGTAGGCATCTTCATCCTCAAAGCGCTCGTCTTCGCCAGCTTCCCATCCCGCATCCAACTCATACACGGCGACGAGTTCGGTAAAGTCGCTCTCATCTAATTGCCGGGCTAGCCAATCGCACACCATCTTGTGCATTCCCATCTCCGGATCCGCTTCGCCGTACTCCGCCAACACGTCGAACATCCTGTCCTTGTACAACTTCTCAACCTCTCTGAAATATCTCGTCTCCGTCATGTGGGCGAACTCTTCGAGGGTGGGCGCATCCCAATCCGCCTTTGTTAGCAGCTCCTTAAAGGCGTCCGCCCAATAAATCTCGCCATCTGAGCATGTGTCGTCGAGGTATTCCATCCACGGTACCATGTCGCCCGGGTTCGCTTCGAGGTAATCTAACTTCACATGCTTTTGATGAACTCGGGTGTTATCCCGTGTTCCCGCCCACACACCGAGAGATTTCTATCCTCATCGTTGTACTGTTGGTCTGGGAACATCCAACACCTCATCACCTCCACCGCGTATCTCACACGGTGATTCGCTCTTTCGGCGATGACAGCCATCCATTCGTTTTTCGTTTTCGATTCCATCTTGTTGTTCTCCACTGTGCGCCAACATCTCGTCGGGAGGCGACCACCGCCATCCCGTCTTACGTCGGCTAGTCCGTCGCGCCTATTCGTGGCGTGACGTCGTTGGTTATATCGATTTAATTCTAACTTGTCAATAATAAATTAAAAGGCGACGTGCTTTTTTGCGCGCCCACGCGCCCACGCGCCCACGCGCCCACCATCTCAGGATGGAGGGCGTAGGATGGTGTTACTCTCCCCACTTTTTGGCGATGGCAACATCTTGAGCCCATAGCAGCTCATCGTCTATCCCAGCCGTGCGCATGGCCGCGACAATTCCGTCCGCGAGAGCGATTCGCTGATATCCAATCGAGGGGCTATGCATGGGGACGCATCCGCATGTGAACGGAACATCCACCATCTTGTCTGAGGCCTTATCCCACGCCTCGATCGTGAAATGGTCTACACCACCGTCGCCCATTGTGTGTACACGCAAGCGCAAACAGGCATCCCACTGGGTTGAGCATAGGGCAAACATACTATTGAGGTATCCCACATGTACCGCGTAAGGTTGAGACAGCCCACCCAGAGCCTCTATCTTACCAATGTAAATCGTTTTGTCTGACTTGTAATCCCAATCCGTAGCAAACACATTGCCCGACGGCATAACGAGTAGTATATCTTTCCCACGCAAACGACTCCTATACGTGTAAACTATCCCAAGTAGCGCATCCGCATATCTCGCGTCGGGACTAGGCGTGGCGTGCCATTTCTTGTACAAATCCTTTAGCGAGTGGGTCATTATTCGTATCTGACCTATCCCAAAGGCGACACCTACTTGCATATAACTACCGAGTTGCCAGACCATCCAACCGCGCGTGTGATACATATCTTCTGTCCGATTGGCGAGGTTACAGATCCCTATCTCACCTCCACACTTCGCCATGCCGCGCAACAACCCGCGCGGTATCTCGACTTGTTCACCTTCTGCCATATCCAAAGGCGCGTCTCGTCTCTCTGCGGCGAAGTACATCCCGCGCGCGACGTAGGCGACCTTATCCTCGAACATGAGTAGTTGCACGAGGCTCTCGTCGTTCGGGTTTACATCTTTACGCGCATCGATCTTGTCTCTAGCCACTACATCCTTGTACATGGCGGCGTACAACTCACTATCCACCGACGGTAGATCTTCGATCGGCTCGAAATCGCCGCGATACTTTATCTTCAATCGATCGCACTTGGCTCTGTAGCACTCTTCTTTCGCATCCGCCAATGCGGCATCCGCTTCTTTTCTCGTCGTAAGCGCAATCTCGCATCCGTCGTTCGCGGCGGACATCTTTTCCTCTTCCTCCATCTTTATCTTGTCGCGATACGCGGCGGCATTTTCTTCCGCCTCTACGACGTTGTTCTTTTGTATCTGTGCATCGTATACCATCCACATAACAACGCCGCATCCGAGGTTGCCGCGATTGTCGTAGTCGGGATTGCTATCTTCATCCTCGAAGTAATCGCCAAGCGTGCAATATCCCGCATCTGGCTCT
>SFNM01000132.1 GCA_004552725.1 Bacteroidales bacterium
CCAAGCGATGCGTCGAGCGAACGGTTTGAGGCAAGCCAAGCGTCGGGCGATTTCCCAAAATCGTATGGAATACGTGATTCGATTTGTTCCCAGTCGACCCAGTGAGTGCGGAAATAGTCGTAATGAATTGCGGATGTGAGCACTTCTTTCTCGAGGCGGTCGATATCGGTAGGTTTGTCGGAACGATACAATTTGCGTAGCGTTCGGAGGTTAGAAGCGTCATTAGGTACTTTGAGGTAAACACCCTGAACCAATGGCCGTTGTAGAATAAACTCTGCTTTGTGGATGTTGTAGTAGGCGATTATGCTGTCTTGTGGGATGGAGTCAGCATGAGATTGATACATTTTGCGAGTATATTCAGTAATAATCAACCGATTTCGATATTCATCTGTAAGGCGATTAATGTCAGCCATATCTACTTCATCAGCAGCGACTTCGGTAATTAGATGGTCGGATATCCAGTCGGCCACAAAAGCACGAACGAATTTGGTCGAGTCGTCCGGCGACAATCCGGCCGGCAAATTAGAGCGCAGTTGCTCCATAGTGAGTGTGGAGTTACCAATTTTCACTAAGTAGTTCGAAGCGGATTGAGAGTCGTGGTTGCACGACGGGAATGACATCATCAAAGAAAGAGCAACACCGGCAGCAAGCCAGTGTTTTAATATGGATTGCATACCGGTGTTATTCATTTGTGGATGATATTATTATTTTACTTGTTGCAAGATATCTTTATTGATGGTTACCGGATAGCGTTGATGCAAATCATCCAACCATTTTTGCTCCAGTTCGGCCTGATAGTCGCTAATGACGGTGCCTCGAACGTCGGCAGCTTCTTCCGGTTGAGGAAGAATACGACCGCGGAATACTCTATAGTAAGGCCAGTGAGAGTTGGCGCTTTCGGGACGTTCAGCACCGAAAGCCAAGTAGTCGGTGATAGGGTTGTCGCCTTTGGCTGCAATTACACGCTCGATTTTAACGTCGCGACCAAAGCGAGTGCGGAATGCTTTTACTACGTCGTTGGGAGCAGTGGATGAGGGGATGCTATCGTAGCCGAATTGAGCGGCTTCGTTGAGGATAGAGTCGGAAGTTGCGAAGATAATATAACTTTTGAACTTGGGTTGTTGCCATGCATATTTATCTTTATTACGTTGGAAGAAGTTTTCGAGACCTTCGCGATCTTTCGAAGCACGGTCCCATACGTTGCGGTTCGAAATTTCGAACAGGAGGATGCCATCGCGATATTCGTTGACAAGATTGCGATAATCGGGATTAAGTTCGTATAATTCTTGGCGAGCATATTCCAAAATCACTTCGTTCATTTGGATTTGCGCTTGTTCAGCGATGAATTTGCGGATATTAGCGGCACCGCGAACTGTAGTAGTGGGAAGAGCCGGCACCATTTCGGCAAGAGTGTATGCGTCGCCGCGAACCATATAAATAGGCAGGTCGCAACGTTTGAAAGTGGCAATCATTGCGCTATCGAGTACTGCTCCTGAGTTCTCGGCCATGTTCTCCACCTTGTCGAGGTTGTCTTCGAGCAGGCGTGCTTGGTATTCTTGAGCTTTGCGGGCGATGAAAGCCAAACGCGGCATATCGTTTTTGCCTTGGATGGATTGCGCGAGTTGGTCGTGCATCTCTTCGTAAGAAGCGATGCTGCGAGCGTCGAGCTTGCGGATGATGTGCCAACCGAAAGCGGTGCGGAAGGGGTTGGACACTTCGCCCACGTTGATGGCGAAGGCCACGGAATCGAATTCTGCCACCATCATGCCTCCACCGAACCAGTTGAGGCGACCGCCTTGCTTGGCACTACCCGGGTCTTGAGAGAGTTGGCGAGCGAGAGTTTCAAATTTGGAAGTATCAGTAGAAACCACGTTGTAAATAGAGTCGACGCGGTTGCTGATTTGTTGACGAACTTCGTCGTTCATGTCGGGTGTGACGCGCAGCAGGATGTGTTCGCAGAGCACTTCGCCACGAGAAGGACGGCTGTTTTCAACACGTATGATGTGAACACCGTAGCCGGAGTTGACCACCGGAGAGATTTCACCCACAGCGGTGGCGAAAGCGGCATCCTCAAAGGGCTTGGGATAGCGACCGCCGAGGACTACGCCCATCAAACCGCCGCGTTGCGACGAACCGCGGTCGATGGAATATTTGCGAGCGGCAGTTTCGAAAGCGAGGTTGCCGGCGAGGATTTCATTGCGGATGGAATCTAGTTTTGCTGCGTCGGCTTCGGTCATCATAATATGGCTGACAGTCAGCTCGTTGGCCATGTGCTCGTAAGCTTCGCGCACGGTTTGTTCAAACACAGCTTCGTCGCGCAGGTAGGGCGCGGCGAGTTCGTTGCGAAACTTAAGGAACTCGGTGATGAATTCGGCAGTGGTGTCAATGCCGGCAGTTTCTGCGTCAGCTACCTTGAGTTTGTAGTTGACAAACATATCCACATACTCGTCGAGCGATTGCGGCTGCACTTGCTGGGCATTGTTCTTGTTATAGAGGTATTCAAATTCGCTCAGGTACACATCTTTACCGGCCACGTTCATCAGCACGGGGTCGGATTGCGCCGTAAGCGCCAACAATGACGCGCCAAGCACGCCAATTGCTAAAATCAGTTTTTTCATTGGTTTGAAATATCGTATTTCTTATTTATATGCATACTATAAATGGATAACGCACCGCACCGCAAAATATTGTATAACCCATAACATTTCGAGCAAGAGCTCATAGCGAATGCAAAAAAATAACGCGAGGCGGAGCTTGTTGCTTCGCCTCGCGGGTATGTTGGGAAGGGATTAACGTTGACCTACGGAGTAGTTTGGCGCTTCAGAAGTTATAGCCACATCGTGGGGGTGGCTTTCGGCCACGCCGGCATTTGTGATGCGAGTGAAGCGTGCTTTGTGAAGGTCTTCGATGGTGGGCGCGCCGCAGTAGCCCATGCCGGCACGGAGGCCGCCAAGCATTTGATATACAACCTCGTAGAGTGAGCCTTTGTAAGGAACACGTGCTGCAATACCTTCGGGCACAAGTTTTTTGGCATCGTTTTCGCCTCCTTGGAAGTAGCGGTCTTTCGAGCCTTTTTCCATTGCTTCGAGAGAACCCATACCACGGTAGGTCTTATATTTACGGCCATTGAAGATGATAGTGTCGCCGGGAGATTCTTCTACACCTGCGAGCATACCGCCAAGCATCACTGAATGTGCACCGGCAGCAAGCGCTTTTACAATATCGCCGGAATAACGTATGCCACCATCAGCAATCAGAGGCACATCGGTGCCTTCGAGCGCTTTGGCCACATCATAAACAGCGGAGAGCTGAGGTACACCAACGCCGGCAATAATGCGAGTGGTACAAATGGAGCCCGGGCCAATGCCTACTTTCACGCCATCAGCGCCATTTTCAGCGAGATATTTGGCTGCTTCGCCTGTGGCGATATTGCCTACAACAACATCAATGTTGGGGAAGGACATTTTGGCTTCGCGCAACACACCAATAACACCTTTGGAGTGGCCATGGGCTGTATCAATCACGAGAGCGTCAACGCCGGCTTTGACGAGCGCTTCAGCGCGAACCATCGAGTCGGGTGTAACACCGATACCGGCAGCAACACGCAAACGACCGAGGCTATCCTTGCAAGCGAACGGTTTGTCTTTGGCTTTGGTGATGTCTTTGTAAGTGACCAAACCAACGAGGTGGTTTTTGGAGTCAACAACCGGAAGTTTTTCGATTTTGTGACGTTGAAGAATTTCGGCTGCTTCTTCGAGATTTGTACTTTGAGTAGTAGTAATAATACCTTCGGAGGTCATTACTTCGTCGATTTTGCGAGTGAGGTCGCGCTCGAAGCGGAGGTCGCGGTTGGTAACGATACCAACGAGAATGCCTTGCTCATCAACTACGGGAATACCACCGATGTGATACTCTTCCATCATGTGGAGTGCTTCGGCCACGGTAGAACCGCGAAGGATGGTTACGGGGTCGTAGATCATGCCATTTTCGGCACGTTTCACAGCGTGTACTTGACGTGCTTGCTCTTCGATGGACATATTTTTGTGAATCACACCTAAGCCACCTTCGCGTGCAATGGCAATAGCAAGGTTAGCCTCGGTGACTGTGTCCATAGCGGCGGACACGACA
>SFNM01000035.1 GCA_004552725.1 Bacteroidales bacterium
ATGGAAAATTTACCCGCCATAATAAGCGCCCTCGGCACGATTATAGCGGCCTACTTTGCTTACAACCAGTACACCAAAAACAAGCTAACGGACTTAAAGGTGGCGCAGTTGGAGGCGGAGCAAGCCGAAAGGCAGCGCCGACGCAGCGATAACAGCGCTATCGTGCACGGCGAGCTTTGGGAGATACTGCACGAGCTTAAAGCAGACCGCGTTTACATTGTGCAGCCGCATCCGCTCGGCAACGAGAGCATGATAAGCATCTATTTTGAGAGCAAACGCAAAGGGTTTGAGAGTATGAAACCGCGGGTGCACAACCTAAAAATGTGCGACGTGGCCAAATTTTGCAGCGAGCTGGCATCGCGCCTATTTTGGGCAATCCGCGACATTGACGCAGAGGTGGATGACCGCTACGCCAAAAGCCTGCTGAGCGCTTGCGGCACATCGCAAGTTATCATTAAGCGGCTGAGCGACAACACCCACGACTGGGTCGGCTCAATCTTTTGCGAATATACAACGGCCGCCGACATCGACGTGGAGGCCGCACGAGCATCGCTACACCAAGCAGCTCAAAATATCCAATACATTCTCCCTCAATATATAGAGTGAATAAATGGCAAACGTTAATATTTTAGCCCCGTTCATCCTAAGCTACGAAGGCGGCTACGTAAACGACCCGGACGACCCCGGAGGAGCAACCAACCGAGGAGTGACCATCGCCACATGGCGAGCGGTCGGTTACGACAAAGACGGAGACGGAGACATCGACACTGCCGACCTCCGGCTCATCACAGCCGAAGACGCAGTGAACCGAGTGCTCAAACCGCACTACTGGGACAGATTCAAGGCCGACCGCATCAACAGCCAAAGCGTGGCAAATATCTTAGTGGACTGGTTATGGGCATCCGGGAAGCCGGCAATCACCGGAGTGCAGCAGCTCATCGGCGTAAAGGTCGACGGGATCGTCGGCGAAAAGACGCTCGCCGCCATCAACGCACAACCGGCGCGCGCACTTTTCGATGCCATCCACGCCGCTCGCGTTCGCTTCATCGACGCCGTAATCGCCCGCCGCCCAACTTCGGCAAAATACCGCAGGGGCTGGCTCCGCCGCTTAAACGCTATCGCTTTCGGCTCACTCACTTACAACAACGGCCACAAACAAACATTCCCCGAAGTATGAAACGCATCGCCCACATAATTACGACCGCTTCAATTTTGGCCGTTATAGCGCTCGCCGCATACGGCTGCCGTTCCACTCGTACCATCTACGTGCCGAGCCATACCACCGACACGTTAGTGCAGACGAAACGCAGCACCGACACCATCCGCGAGCGCGACAGCATCATCATCGAACGCGCCGGCGACACCATCACCATCCGACAAGTGCGATGGCGCGACCGCGTGCACATCGTCCACGACACAGTTAGAAGCATCCACACCGACACCATCCGCGAAGTTATCCGAGCGCCCCCCGAATCCGGCTCTACCTCGTTTTTTAATAACCTGAAGTCCGCGGCGTTTTTATTGGCATTTTTAGCCGCTGCCATTTTAGTAATAATGTACATCATTAAAAAACGTATTAGTTAAGAGTAAGGAGGCCGGCGCAATCAAGGCCTCGTGCGGGTGCGGCAGGATAAAGTGGCCGCACCCGCATTTTTCAATAAAAAAAAGCACCAAAAAGCGCAAATTTGGGTGCTTTTTTGGGTGCTTTATTTGTAACTCGCTGATTTTCAGTGATGCTTGTGGAGTTGGAGGGACTTGAACCCTCGTCCAAACGTGGAATCAATGTGCTTTCTACGTGCGTAGTCTCCGGTTGGTTTTGGTGCGCCGACAGGTCGGAGACGACCAATCGATGCCTTATCCTTGGAGAACTTCGGCGATGGGCTCAAGGCCGCCTATCGCCTATTTCCGATTTCTAACACCGTCGATTCGAACGCCTCGGAAAAAGAGCGTTCGGACGATGTCCCGTCCCTGCGACTGTCGCGGGGATTAAGCTGATCTACTGTACTTCAATCAAGCAGCGAGAGCGACATTGTATTCGCCATTTAAAATTTGCAGCACCGGGATTAAAGAGGTCGAGTACTATGGCTCTGCACGCTTACACACCGCTTCTACACGCTGTCAAAACCGGTCAACCCCATGTATTTGCGTTGTAAGTGACCGCAAAGTTACTAACAACGCAATAATCCACCAAATATTTAACAAACATTAACCCTACCACTGTCATCAGTTATAAGGGAAAAAGTAACGCAGAACGTACTACACAATACGTTCTGCGTTTACTTTGTAGCGCTTACTTCCTATCGCGGGAAGCAAGCAGATGTGGGATTTAGAATACTACTTTGGTAGCGGTGGAACCTTGGCGACGGATGTAGAGGCCGTTGGTGGGGTTGAGGACTCGACGCCCTTGGAGGTCGAAGTACTCAACGGGTGCGTCGGTGGAGTCGGTGGTGATGTCGATGCTTGAAGCGGTGACATCGCCGTAGATGCCGATGTTGTCGAGGATGAGGGCTTCGCCACCAGTGGTGCGCACGCGGAAGGCCACCCAAATCTCTTTGCCGGCGTAGCTACCGAGGTCCACGCCGCGCGATTTGGTGTAGATCGACTCGTTCTTGACGGTGGCGGCGGTGGAGTAGTTGAGCCAGTACCAAGTGGGGTCGGTCGACACTTGGATTTCGTAGGTTTCGAGGTAGTTGGGGTTGAAGGAGTTGGCGTTCCATACCAAAGCGGCGTTATCGCTGTTGACGGTGAAGCCGGGGAGGTATAGCCAGCGGTCGGCTTGAGTGTCGTCGGTGAACCAAGTGTTGCAAGCCAGCACTTTTGAGCCGAGCACGGCGTGTTCGCCGATGTTGAAGATACCCCAGCCAAATTCGTTGAATTCATCGCCGGAGTTGGGGTCAGCAGTGGCGGTGTCTTGCACGCCGTAGGTGAATTCTTCAGGCAGACCGTTCTCCATATCCCAGAAGAGAACGGGCTCGCCGAGCACGGTGATTTCGGTGGTGAGGGTGTTGTTGTCGGCGTTGGTGTCCTTGTCGCAGTTGATGGTGAACGAGAGGGTGTGACGACCCACGGCCACGTTGGCGAGTGCATCTTCGAAGGTGAGAGTGCGGATTTCTTGGGCAGCGAGTTCCAGTTGGGAAGTGCGGATGAGTTCGCCATCGACTTTGATGTCGAGAGTGGCAATGGCGTCGATGATGCCCACGTTGCGCACGTCGAGTTTGACGGTGCGGTCAGCGGCAGTGCGTACCCACGCGGTGGGAGCGGTCATTTCGTTGACGGAGAGGTCTACGTTGGTGTTCGACGCTTGGTAGAATTCCAAATCGTCGATGTTAATCCAGTTTTGGTCTTTTTGCGAGCAAGCGTGGAAGCCGAGGTAGATGGTTTGAGCGGTTTCAAATTTCAGGATTGAAACCGACTCTTCGTAGCCGTAGGTGTAGAAATCTTTGTAGGAAACGATTTCGTTGGTCATGTCGGCGGGAGTGTTGCCGTTGCCCCAGCAAGCGCGGAGCGACTCGGGGTGCGAGTCGTCGCCGGCATACCAGAAGCGGAGCACGTAGTAACCGGGCTCTACGTTGATGGGTTCGAGAATGGCCCAGTCGTCGGCGTCGTTGTTCTTGTCGTAGTTGTATGCGAGTGAGCAGAAGCCGGTGCGAGCCATGTTGAACATACCCATATCGATGTTGATGCTCCAATCGCCTGAGTCCTCGTTGAGGTTGTAGTACTTGAACTCTTCAGTGTAGTCGGAGGGTTCGAAGCCCATGGTGTAGGGCACCGTGGCAGGCGCTTTGTGGCGCACTTCGAAGGTGATGGCGTCGTTGCGATTGTCGATGTCGTTGGGACTATTCACGAACACCTTAATGGTGTAGAGGTGGCGCGGAATGGAGAGGTCGGCTTTGGTTTGGAAGGTGAAGTCGAGGGTGTTGTCGGGCAGCAAACCATATTCCACGTTTTCGATTACGGGTTCGCCATCGTCGATGATGTAGCCAACGGTGAACGACTCAGCCGGGGAGAGGCCTTTGTTGAGGATGCTTACGCGCACATCTTCCAGGCCGAGGTTCTCGCCGGTTTCGGGCGAAAGAACTTTAGAAATGGTCAGGTCAACGGGATTTTCGGCCACTTCCACTGACACATCAACCAGGTACAGACGCCAAGTGTCGGGAAGAGAGGTGGCGTGGAAGCCGATGCGGAACGACTCCGATGCTTCGATGAAGAAGTAACTCGACTTGGTGTCGCCGTTGAGGCCTTCGAACGACATTTGCTTGGTGGTCATGGATTCGACGGTGATGCCGTTGCCGGTCCATACTTCGAGGTTTTCACCGTAGTAGGAGCCTTTGTAGGTGAATTTCACCATAAGGGTTTCACCTGCGGGCGGTGTGATTTCGGGCGAGATGAGCCAGTCGTCGCCGACGTTGGTGGAGTGATAGGTGTAGAACACCTTGCCGGGGTCGCCTTGAGCGTCCCAAGTCCAGGTTTTGTCGTCGTCGTTGGCGTCGATGACGGTCCACAGACCGAACTCTTCTTGGGTGGAGAAGTCGGTTTGATAGATTACATCACCGGCCTTGGCTGTGGAGGCGATTGCGGCAACCGCCAGTAGAGTAGTAAATAATTTTCTCATAAACGGTTTGTTAGCAGTTATTAGTTATTAGTTTGATTTTGACGGGGTAGGAGTTCGAAGTGGGTGACGTACACTTCCACCACGGTGTGCTTAATAGTAGCGCGGTCTTCCCACACGCGCGAAAATAGTTTGCCTTCAATCAGCAATCGCGACCCTTTGCGGATATATTTCTCGGCAAATTCGGCATTGGCATCGAGCATCACGATGCGATGCCAGTCGGTGCGCTCGGGCAACTTCACGCCTTGGGCATTGACCCGCGGCGGCTCTGTGGTAGCCAACGAGAACTCGGCGATAGGGCGGGAGTCGAGGTATCGGATTTGCGGGTCTTTGCCCACGTATCCGGAGAGGATTACTTTATTCATCGGAGGAAGTTTTGCGGGAGGATGTGAATACCGAATGAGATGCCGACACTCCAATGGTTGGCGGCATCGGTGGAGTAGTTGGTGTAGGCGGCCAAAGTGCCGAAGGGAAAGTGGTAGCACACATCGAGTTCGGTGAAGAACTCGGGGTCGTGCAGCCACCGACCATACACAGCCGAGCCGTCAGAGGGGTCCATACAGATGCTCCGAAGAGGCATGAACACGTGGCCACTAAGCCGCGTGCTTATCGACGACGAGGGTCGATATACCGGCACCACGCCGATGGCCGCGAAACTATTGGCGCGGAAATCGGCTCTGAAACCATTGCGCGCTGCGGGTGTCGGCGCAAAGATAGGCGCCGACGCTATGGTAGCACCGTAGTCAGCCAGGAGTTTGCGTGTCGACAGCAAAATGTCGGTAGCAAACCCGAGGGTGAAGTGGTCGGAAAGCGAAGGAAAATGGAGCCCGCGCAGTTCGATTTGAGCCCATTGCAAATCGGACTTTTGGTGCGCAGACTCCAAAGTATTGCGTCCCAACACGCCCATGGCGGTCACCGTCACGTTGTGACCGGCCGTGGGGTAGGTGGGGTTGTCGAGCGTATTATATATGTAGCGACCGTAGACTTGTCCAAGTACGTTGGTCGATTGCCGACGCTGCGGCGAGTCGCCGCCGATGGCGGAGGTGTCGTAGTAGGTATCCCACATGCGAGCCACACCGCTGCCCACCTCGATGGTGGCATGGCGAGCGGGCGCGCATATCCAATACAAGCGCCCGAACAATTGGCGGTTGATGACAAACGAAGGTAGCGACTCATCGAAGAAAATATGGTCGCTCTCGAAGAAGCGGTCGCGGCTGATGAGCGCTTCCACACCCAGTGCCGAAGCAAACGAGGTGTGGAGCATCAACCGAGCGTTGAAGTCGGCCGCCATGGTGGATTGTCCCACCCAGCCGTCGAGCCGGGTGTCGAAACTGCCGATGCCCAGCGACGAATAGCCCACGGAGGCGAACAAAAAACTCGATGTCGACGATGATATGTATGCCCCGAGCGACCCTTTGAGCGACCCCTTTACGGCCGCTCGAAGGTTGAGCGAGAACAAGCCCGTGGAGTCGTTGTATTCCGCCCGCGGAGCCAAATCGCGCAGTTTGCCCGACGAAATGGCGGCATAGAAGACGTTGCGAGCGCCCTCGATGCCGAGGGTGTCGTTGACAGCATAATGGTTGAACATATACTGCAGATACTCGTTCTGATGAGCGTTGCCACCGCTCACATTCACTTGCTCAAAGCGCAATTCCGGCACCTTGGCGCGGAACACACGCCGCTGAAGCGTGCGAGCCGCCTCCGGTGTGCGCGAATGGATGCGCCCGCGTATTGAGTCCATGTGTGCCATCGCATAATCATAGCCGATTTTATAAATTTCGCGTGCTCGCGCAAAATCGAGCAGCGAAAATTCATCGAGCACGATGCGCAGTTTGATGCCCTGCTCCGACGGCAGGTCATAATCATTATTTTGGATTACCAAATTGTCGATTTGGTCCATCAGCGAGGTCTTCGTCACCGACGGCGTGGCCGACACATCGACGCCTATCATTATCGACGGCGAGAAGTCGCTGCGCATCACGTCGACCGGGAAGTTGTCGTAGATGCCGCCATCATATAGCATCTCGCCATCCACTTCGATGGGCTGAAACACTATCGGGAACGACATCGACGCCCGGATAGCGTCGCCAAGCGAGCCCGACGACATCACCTGCTTGCATCGGCGGTTGACATTCGATGCCACACATCGAAATGGCACGAACAGCCGGTTGAAATCGCCTCCGCACGCTGCCGTGTAGCCCGAAAACAGTTCCATAAACGCAAAACTCATGGGCAATCCCGATATCAGGGATTGCGCCACCGAGTCGGGACCCTCGCTACGCGACAACACCGTGGAGAACATAGCCGGTGAAGCCGCCGGCCGATTGAACTCAAACAGCAAGTCTGGGTCGATTTGCCCCGTCGACCAATACGAAAAGCCACGCGACATTATCAACTCCAGCATCTCGTCCGGGGTGTAGCCGCAAGCGTACAACCCGCCCACGATAGCACCCATCGACGTGCCCGCAACGTAGTCGATGGGTATGTCGTTCTCCTCCAACGCCGCAATCACACCGATGTGAGCGATGCCTTTAGCACCGCCACCACTCAACACCAATCCCACAGATTGATGTTGAGCCATCATGCCTATCGACACGATTATTGCCGAGATTACAGCGTAGATTCGTTTCATACAAACCACATTTACACTATCATTGCGAGTTTTCGCTCGCAAAGATAAGCAAATAATTTCAATCCCCAACATATTTCTACAATTTTTTGATTTACCAAAACATAACGCAGTGTGGTCATTTCTCATGATTTCCATGTAAAATATAGCAAAATGGCAACAAATTTTTGCAGTTCGCAGAAAAATTGTTAAATTTGCAGTCTGAAATTACGATAATTTATTAACCGATGAATCTAAGAATAAAAAAAGGACTGGATTTGCACATTCAAGGCGCCGTGCAAGCGCCTGATGCGGTGCAAGTTGAGGCGCTCCAATGCGCCATAGTCCCCGATGACTTCCCCGGTTTCCAACCAAAGGTTTTAGTGCGCGAAGGCGATGCCATCGAAGCCGGTGCACCGTTGATGCGCGACAAGAACAGCCCATCGATTGCACTCACTTCGCCCATAAGCGGCAAAGTGACTGCCATCGTGCGCGGCGAGCGTCGCAAAGTGCTCCGTGTAGTTGTGAGCAACGACGGCAAGCACACCGAACGCACCTTCGACACCAAGCAGCCGCTGATTGAATTGTTAGGCGCTTCGGGCTTGCTGGCCCACTTGCGCCGCCGACCCTACGACGTGATAGTGCGCCCCGAAGTGCGCCCCCGCGATATATTCGTCACCGCCATCGACTCCGCACCCCTCTCGGCCGGTATGTACCTCCCCCATGATGCCGCCGACGCATTGGCCGCTGCCGTCAAAGCACTTCGCACTCTCACCGACGGCAAGATCTACATCAGCCATCGCGCCGATTGGCCCTTCGCACCAGTCCCCGGGGCTGAAATGGTCACCGTCGACGGTCCGCATCCCGCCGGCAACGTAGGCGTGCAAATCGCCAACATCGCCCCGGTCAACAAGGGCGAGACCGTGTGGACCATGGATGTCACCACCCTCTGGCGCATCGGCCGCCTACTGCTTACCGGCAAGGTCGACTACTCCACCTTGGTAGCCGTCACCGGCCCCGAAGTCAACGCGCCCGTGATGGTCAAAACCACCATCGGCTGCGAAATCAAAGGCATATTGGCCGGGCGACTCCCCAATGTCGACCACCACATCCGCATCATCAGCGGCAACGTACTCACCGGCGTGGCCGTCAACGAAGCCGACGGCTTCCTCCAAGCACCTTATCGCCAAGTCACTGTCATTGCCGAAGGCGACGACAATGTGGAATTTATGGGCTGGGCTTCTATAGCGCCATCGAAAATGAGCGCCCACAAAGCGTTGCCTTTGAGATGGTTGCGCAAGTTGTTCGCACCCGATGCCCGCATCAACGGCGGGCGGCGTGCCATGATTTTCTATGGTGAATACGACCGTGTCCTCCCAATGGACATCGTGTCGGAATACCTGCTCAAAGCCATCATCAGCCGCAACATCGACGACATGGAAGCCCTCGGAGTGTACGAAATCGCTCCCGAGGACTTCGCCCTGTGCGAATACATCGACACATCCAAGATGCCGCTGCAACAAATCGTGCGCGACGGATTGGATTATCTGCGCAAAGAACTTGAATAACAGTTAATTCCGAACTCATAATGAAATCATTATACAACTTACTCCAACGCGTGAAGCCCCACTTTCAGCCCGGTGGTAAACTCTCGGCATTAGGCTCGGTGTACGAAGGCTTTGAAAGTTTCCTGTTCACGCCATCAACCACCGCACCTCGCAGCGGCGCTGTCCACATCCACGACAGCCACGACTCCAAGCGAGCCATGATTATCGTGGTCCTCGCCCTGTTGCCCTGCTTCTTCTTCGGTATGTACAACACCGGCTACCAGCACTGGAAAGCAGCCGGTGCCGTCGATTTCCCCTTCTGGGAATTGATGGCCTACGGCTTCTTGGCCGTGTTGCCACGCGTGGTTCTCACCTACGTCGTTGGTCTCGGCATCGAATTTATCGCCGCCCAAATCAAAAAAGAAGAAATCCAAGAAGGCTTCCTGGTCACCGGCCTGCTCATTCCAATGATTTGCCCCATCGAAACACCGCTGTGGATGCTCGCCGTAGCCACTGCCTTCGCCGTGATTTTCGCCAAAGAAGTGTTTGGCGGAACCGGCTATAATATATTTAATGTGGCCTTAGTGGCTCGCGCCTTCCTCTTCTTCGCCTATCCCGCCGCCATGTCGGGCGACAAAGTATTCGTATCCTCCGGCTCGGTTTGCGGCCTCGGAGCCGGAGTCGATGCCGTCACCTGCGCCACACCCCTGGGCGCAGTCGCCACCGGCACCCCCGTGAGCGACCTCTCCGCCTGGGACGCCTTCGTGGGCCTCATCCCCGGCTCGTTTGGCGAAACGTCTGTAATCTGCATCCTCATCGGTGCCGCCGTATTGCTATTGAGCGGCATCGGCTCCTGGCGCATAATGCTCTCCGCCGTAATCGGCACCTTGGCGATGGGATGGATAGCCCACACCTTCGCCACCGACCTCTATCCCGGCTCCATGTTTACCGCCGTGGACCATCTGCTCTATGGCGGATTGGCATTTGCCATCGTGTTCATGGCCACCGACCCCGTCACCGCTTGCCATACACCCCTGGGCAAGTTGATCTACGGCTTCCTCATCGGCGTAGTTGCAGTGCTGATACGCGTCTACAACAATGGCTACCCCGAAGGAGCCATGTTGGCCGTGTTGCTGCTCAACGCCTTCGCCTCGCTAATCGATTTCTGCGTGGTGCGCGCCAACATAGCGCGCCGCCGCGCTCGTCTCACCTCTAAAAAGTAAGCGCCATGAATAAGCAAAGCAACTCATATACAGTTATTTACATCATCATTATGGTGGTGGTGGTGGGTGTGGCGCTCGCTTACACCTCAATGGCGCTCAAAGACCGCCAAAACGACAATGTAGCCGCCGATAAGATGCGCCAAATCTTATCGTCGCTCCGTATTGCACCCGACCAAGACGTCAAAACACAATTCGCCTCAATCATCACCGACCAATACCTGGTAAACGACCAAGGCCAACGCATCGAAGGCGATGCTTTTGCCGTGAACATGGCCAACGAAGTGAAAAAGCCCGCCCAAGAGCGCCAACTCCCGGTGTACGAGGCTCGCTTGGCCGACGGTTCGCTCAAATACATCATCCCCGTATACGGCGCCGGACTCTGGGGCCCGATTTGGGGGTACATCGCCCTCGACGACGATGCCTCGACCATCTTCGGCGCTTTCTTCAACCACGAAGGCGAAACCCCGGGCTTGGGCGCTGAAATCACCAAACCCGCTTTCAGCGACCAATTCCAAGGTAAACACATGATGGTCGACTCAAAACTCCTCCCCGTCGAAGTGGTCAAAGCCGGTCAAAAACCTTCAACCGGCGCTGAATACGTCGACGGCATCTCCGGCGGCACCATCACCTCCAAAGGTGTGAGTGCCATGCTCGCCGACTGCTTCACCCCTTACAACGCGTTCCTCCAATCTCTTAGAAACAAATAACTATGGCCGAAAAAGTTAAAAATTCAACGGTGTTCTTCAACCCGTTCTCAAAAAACAACCCGGTGGTGGTGCAGATATTGGGCATCTGCTCCGCGCTGTCCGTCACCGCCAAATTAGAACCGGCCATCGTTATGGGATTGTCGGTTATCGCCGTGTTGGCCTTCAGCAACGTGATTATCTCCCTGATACGCAACACTATTCCCACCTCCATACGCATCATCGTGCAATTGGTGGTAGTGGCCGGCCTAGTAATCATCGTAAGCGAGTTGCTCAAAGCATACGCTTACGATGTCAGCCTCCAATTATCTGTGTTCATCGGACTGATTATCACCAACTGCATCCTCATGGGACGCCTCGAAGCCTTCGCCATGGCCAACCGCCCTTGGCCATCGTTTCTCGACGGCGTGGGCAACGGCGTGGGCTACACAATCATCCTGGTGATTGTGGCCTTCTTCCGCGAACTCCTCGGATGCGGCACCATTCTGGGCTTCCAAGTGGTGCCCGACTGTGCATATCAAGCCGGATATGTCAACAACGGCTTGATGATACTCCCGCCCATGGCTCTCATCGTGGTGGCTTGCATCATCTGGGTGCACCGCTCGCTCAACAAAGACCTTCAGGAAAAGTAATCTAAATCAGACTTCACTATGGAAAATCTCAATATATTCATACGGTCGATTTTCATCGACAACATGATTTTCGCCTACTTCTTGGGCATGTGCTCTTTCCTGGCGGTCAGCAAAAATGTTAAAACCGCCTTCGGGCTCGGCATCGCCGTCACATTCATGCTGGTGGTGACTCTGCCGCTCAACTATCTGCTCAACACCTACGTGCTCCAGCCCGGTGCAATGGCTTGGCTCGGCGACGAATACGCCAACGTCGACCTCTCTTTCCTCTCGCTCATCCTTTACATCGCCGTCATTGCATCCATGACACAGTTGGTAGAAATGGCAGTGGAAAAATTCAGCCCCTCGCTCTACGCTTCCCTCGGCATCTTCTTGCCCCTGATAGCCGTCAACTGCGCCATATTGGGCGGCTCGCTGTTTATGCAACAGCGCGACTTCCCCTCGGTGTGGACTGCTGTCTGTGCCGGCGGCGGCTGGGGACTCGGCTGGCTGCTCGCCATAGCAGCCATTGCCGCTATCCGCGAGCGCGTCACAGCCTATTCCAACGTCCCCGCCCCTCTGCGAGGCGTGGGCATCACCTTCATCATCACCGCCTTGATGGGTATCGCTTTCATGAGTTTCCTTGGTATTAAAATCTAAGCCGTTATGCTGTTAAATTCTATTCTCACTTCTACTATCTTCGCCGGCGTTGGTGTATTCCTGGTCGGCACCTTGGCCTTGGTAGCAATCCTGCTCATCGCCAAGCACTTCCTGGTGCATAGCGGCAACGTCAAAATCACTGTCAACGGCGACCGAGAGGTTGAAGCCTCCTCGGGCGGCTCACTCCTATCCACCATGGCCGACAGCCGAGTATTCCTCCCCTCGGCCTGCGGCGGCAAAGGCAGTTGCGGCCAATGCCGCGTGCAAGTGCTCGACGGCGGTGGCGAAGTGCTGCCCACCGAAACCGTGCACTTCTCGCGCAAAGAAATCCAAGCCCATTGGCGCCTTGCTTGCCAAGTGAAAGTGCGCCAAGACCTCGACATCCAAGTGCCCGCATCGGCTCTCGATGTCAAAGAATGGGAGTGCACCGTCATTTCCAACCGCAACGTTGCCACTTTCATCAAAGAATTTATAGTGCAACTGCCCCCCGGCGAGCACATGAATTTTGAACCGGGCTCTTACGCTCAAATCAAAATTCCTACCTTCTCGATGGACTATAACAAGGACATCGACAAGGACTCCATAGGTGCCGAATACCTCCCCGCATGGGAGAAATTCGGACTCTTCGACCTCAAATGCGTCAACACCGAGGAGACCGTCCGCGCATACTCCATGGCCAACTATCCCGCCGAGGGCGACCGCATCATGCTCACCGTCCGTATTGCCACACCGCCTTTCAAACCCAAACCCGCTGTTGGCTTCATGGACGTAAACCCCGGCATCGCTTCGTCATACATCTTCACCCTCAAGCCCGGCGATAAGGTCCTCATGAGTGGACCTTATGGCGACTTCCATCCTATTTACGACTCCGGCAAGGAGATGATGTGGATTGGCGGTGGTGCAGGTATGGCACCACTCCGTGCCCAAATCATGCACCTCACCCGCACACTCCACACCACCGACCGCGTTATGAACTACTTCTACGGCGCTCGCGCACTCAACGAAGTATTCTACCTCGACGACTTCCTCCAACTCCAAAAGGACTTCCCCAACTTCCATTTCCACTTGGCGTTGGACCGCCCCGACCCTGCCGCCGACGCTGCCGGGGTGAAATACACCCCCGGCTTCGTGCACCAAGTCATCTTCGATACTTACCTCCACAATCACGATGCCCCAGAGGACATCGAGTACTACATGTGCGGTCCCGGTCCGATGAGTGCAGCCGTAAATCGTATGCTCGATTCCCTCGGCGTCGACCCCGAAAACATCCATTACGACAACTTCGGTGGTTAAATTTTCGCAATTTAACATTTTATAGTATCCGACATTGCGTCGGTATGTAAAATTTCTGCTAACTTTGTCGCGCCGTAGCGCTTTTTCTGCGGCGCGACTAATAATTGATATATGAAACGAATATTTGCTCTCATACTCGTTGCCGCGGCCATCGTGGTCGGTTCAAACTCCGCTTATGCTCAATTCCGCATCGCCGGAATTGCCGGTGCCAATATCGCTGACCTCAATTTTAAGCAAGACTTGGTCACCGTGTCCCAAACCCTAGGATACACCGCCGGTCTTCAGGCCGAAATGATGTTTCCCGGCATCGGCTTCGGCATCGACCTCGGTCTGCTCTACAACCAACTAGGTGCTAAGGTCAACCTCGGAGAAAAGAAGATTTGGAACACACTCGGCTTCGGCGAAGAGAACGTGCGCCTGCATTACCTCCAAATCCCATTCCACCTCCGTTTTAAATGGACTCGTATGCAAGGCCTCGAAGAAAAAATCGCCCCATTCGTGTTCGGCGGCCCCGATTTCACAATACTAATGGGCCATAGCAACGCCTCCGCCTTCAAATGCGCAGGCGGAGAACTGGGCGTCACCGCCGGCCTCGGCTTCGAAATCCTACGCAATTGGCAAGTTAGCGGCTCATACACTTGGGGTATGACTTACGCCCTTAAAACCATCTTGCTCGACGACTTCTCCGCTCGCAACCGCCAATGGACCTTCCGAGTGGCTTACTTCTTCAAATAATCTTCTTCGCTACATACACATCACTAAGGGCGCTCCCTCAAAAGAGCGCCCTCGGTGTTGATATCAGGGTAGGGGATTAGCCCTGCGTTTCCTCGGGATGCGTATACCAGCGCGAGTACATCAGATAGTTGTGCGCTATCTTTTGGTTGATTTCCTTACTTTGAGCCGGATCTACCATTTTTATGAACTTAGCCGGTGCACCACCCCACAATTCGTTCGCGCCAATCTTTGTGCGCGAAAGCACCACGGAGCCGGCGGCCACAATGGCTCCTTCGCCCACCTCGGCATCATCCATCACCACCGCGCCCATGCCCACCAAGGCATAGTCGTGGATTTTGGCTCCGTGGATGGTGACGTTGTGTCCTATCGACACATCGTCGCCTATCTCAATGGTGGATTTCTGATATAAGGTGTGCAGCACGCTGCCGTCCTGGATATTCACTCGATTGCCGATGCGGATGGAGTTCACGTCGCCACGAAGCACGGTGTTGAACCACACCGAGCACCCGTCGCCCATGACCACATCGCCGATTACTGTAGCATTTTCTGCCAAAAAGCAGTCGTTGCCTATCACGGGGTCGATGCCCCGCAGTGGTATGATTAGTGCCATAATATTAATGTAGTGGAAGCGGTTCGGTATTCTTTATCAACCATTGCAACGGCTCGCCTTCAAGCAGCGGTTGCAATGCCTCGCGAACTTGCGCGTGGTATGCGTTCACCCATGCGATTTCTTCGTTGGTCATGATGCCAAGGTCGAAGAGGCTGCGTTCAAACGGACACAGCGTCAAAGTCTCGAATTTGTAGAACTTGCCAAATTCGGTTGTCATAGCATCGACTGTCAGCACCAAGTTCTCACAGCGGATGCCGTGCACGCCCTCGCGATACAAACCGGGCTCATTCGAAGTAATCATGCCCGGCGTAAGGGGCGCAGGCACATAGTTCAAACGGATGCTCTGCGGCCCTTCGTGCACGTTGAGGAAATGACCCACACCATGGCCGGTGCCGTGCAGGTAACTCAACCCCTCTTTCCATAAGTACTGACGCGCTATCGCGTCGAGTTGACTGCCCGCAGTCCCCTCGGGGAAAATCATACTGCCAAGCGCGATGTGACCCTTCATCACCAAGGTGAAATCGCGCTTCTCCTCGGCCGTAGGCTCAGCACTCATCGCTATGGTACGCGTGATGTCGGTAGTGCCGTCGAGATATTGGGCACCGGAGTCAATCAGCAGCAAGCCCTTCGGCTCGATAGTCGCATTCGAGGCCTCATCAGCCTCGTAATGCACAATCGCACCATGACCCTCATAGCCTGCAATCGTGCCGAAACTTTCATCAAAATAATACTCGCCTTGGCTGCGGTAGTGACGCAAGATTTCTGCCACGCACATCTCGGTGAGACGCTCGCCGGCGGCAACCCTCGATTGCACTTCACACAGCGATTTTACCATCGCTACTCCGTCGCGCAGCATCGCCGCACGCGTGCCGGCCAACTGAACATCATTCTTGCATGCCTTAAGCATCGCAATAGCCGACTGACCCTTCACGGCGCGTTCGCCCAGCACTTCTGCTATGCCTGCAGAGTTGCGGGCACTCTCTATCAGCACCTTGCTGCTCTCCGGAAGGGCAGCCAAGAATGATTTCACCGAAGCGTAGGGCGCCAAACTTACGCCCTCGCCCTTGAGATAATTTGCAACCTCCGGCGTGATTTTCGCAGCATCGACAAACAATGTCGAACCCTCGCCGCTGATGTACAAGAACGATGTCACAACCGGATTATAGCGCACATCATTGCTACGAATGTTCAGAACCCATGCTATCTCGTCAAGAGCCGAGATAAACACACTGTCGGCCAACTGCTTACGAACATTCTTAAGCACCAGCGATATCTTATCCGACGCCTTCACACCCGCAAACTGCACATCGTGCACGAACACCTTGCCATCAGGCAAAGCCGGACGCTCACGCCAGATTTCATCCAGCACATCAAAGTCGCTGTTGAGCCCAATACCATAACGGCTCAACGCTCCTTTCAAATCAGCAAAAGTCGCAGTTGAGAACACCATAGCATTCACACCCACAGTCTCACCCGATTTCAGATTACTCGTGAGCCATTCAACCATCGACGGGGTCTCCGGAAGTCCGTCCTTCATCAGACGGATTTCCGTGCCCTCAAGCTGCTGACCCGCTTGCAGAAAATAACGCGAGTCAGTCCACAAAAGAGCCTCATCGAGCGTTACCAGCAAATCACCGGCCGAGCCGGTGAACCCGCTCAGCCACCGGCGCGCTTGCCAGTGTTGCGACAAATACTCGCTCATGTGAGGGTCGGCCTGCGGCACTATCGCAGCCGATACACCCTTTTGGCGCATCTGCGCCCGCAAGGCATCAAGCCGTGCGTGAATTTCTTTACTCATATTATATATGTATTAATAAGATTTCAACGGTGGAAAAAACGCATCTGCTATATGCTCCATCTTATAATCCTCCGGACTACCCACGATACCAAACACATCAAATTGAGCCTCATGAGGAAAATCATGACTCCGCATATAAACATCAGCCGATGCAACCATGTGCGCTATCTTCTTACGGTCAATAGCCTCCATCGGATCGCAATAACCATCCGCACGAGTCTTAACCTCAGCAAATATAATCCGATTATCCTTCATCGCGATTATATCCACCTCATAATGCCCCATGCGCCAATTGCGCTCCATGATAGCGTAGCCCTCGCTTACCAACTTCTCGCAAGCCAAGTCCTCGCCCCATTTGCCAAGTTCATTATGCTTTGCCATATACATTAATATAAAACACCGCAAAGATAGCAAAAAAATCCATTCCACACAAAAAAATCCACCGCCAACACTCACCTTCCCCATACACCCAATGGGGAAGGTGACACTAATCCATCTCAGTCACCGTCGCTTTGCTAATGGTTCGGCGCAGCACCTCGCTGCGTTGTTGTCTCCGGTTCGGCGCAGCGAAGCGTTCGCCGCGGTGGGGTTCGGTGGCGAGGCGGGAGCCGAGCGGCGCGGGAGCGCCCGGCGTGGTTCGGCGCAGCGGAGCGTTCGCCGCTTCCGGTCTATTTGCAAGCGTCTGGTATTCAGGCTGGTAAGAATTTTTTTATGTTTTACAGCATAAAAAGTTGCAAAAATATTTGGTCAGTTCGCAAAAAATGCCTAACTTTGCACTCGCTTTCGGGGACGAACAGCGCGAACACCCGCTTTCGGCAATAAACCGAAAAGCCAAGCAGAACATTGAAAACGATTACAATAGACAAGAGTAGTACAAGAGCACGTTTAAAAATTTAAACACTCATGTCAATTCTTACAACACAATAAAGCACAATCCGATGGCCGGGGCCGAAAGGCAGCCATGCTTTAGGCAAACACTAAATTAAGTCTTGCCTTTTTATTCAGTAGAAGAAAAAGAAACAAGATAAAAAACAACGAAGAGTTTGATCCTGGCTCAGGATGAACGCTAGCGACAGGCTTAACACATGCAAGTCGAGGGGCAGCGGGGTTGAAAGCTTGCTTTTAAC
>SFNM01000036.1 GCA_004552725.1 Bacteroidales bacterium
CCCACTTTTTATGATCTATATCCTCCCAAAAAATTATAACGAAACAACTCAAGCAGGCAATAAAGCCAAAACAGATATCGAAGCAATCCTTCTTCACATGGGTTTGGGAAACGCCGGCCTACAGCAGACTCGTTTTTCAAACCCCATAAAGGCTTATTTCCACACTCTCTTCTCCGTACTCAAATCCCCGTGGACTCTTCACCCAAAAGATATCGTAGTTGTTCAATATCCTTTCAATAAATACTTCAAATTCATTTGTCGCTTGGCCCACATGCGCGGAGCCAAAGTTGTCACCGTTATCCACAACCTCCAATCCTTCTCCCACAAGCACTTCTCTCATAAGCGCGAAATCCGTCGCCTCAACCATTCCGACTACATCGTGGCCCACAACCAAATCATGGCACAATGGCTCCACGACAATGGTTGCCGTGCCAAAATCGCCTCCTTAGGCATCTTCGACTACCTCGCTCGTGCCACGCCTAACCCACAACCAAGCCACCTCAAACCATTCAGCATAATCTATGATGGTAAATTGAGCCCCAACCAAAACGCCTTCATTTATCATTGGCTCAACTCCCTCGACAAGCAGACTCCAATCCGCCTCGAACTATACGGCAACGAATTTGAACCCGACGCAATCACCAACCCAGATGCCCCGGTCGACTACAAAGGGTTTCTCTCTCCCGACGCGATAATCTCCACCGCTTCAGCCCACTTCGGCCTCGTTTGGGATGGCGACAGCATCGACTCCTGCGATGGTCTTTCCGGCGAATACCTCCGCATCAACTCTCCACATAAAGCATCGCTTTACCTTCGTTGCGGCATCCCCGTCATCGTGTGGAATCAATCCGCCATCCGCCACATTATCAACGACTTCCATGCCGGCATCGCCGTTGAAAGCCTCAACGACCTCCCCGCCATCCTCGCCAAGATGACCGCCGAAGAATACCAAACCCTGCGCCAAGGCGCCTGTCGCCTCGGCACCCTCATCGCCCAGGGCCACTTCATCCAACAAGCCCTCCTCAGCTTTCGCTTCCGCTTCGGCTCCGACGGCCGCCACTACGTCTAACCACCCGCAAAGCCCTAACGAAACAACGAAGGACGAAACAACGAAAAAAATTCGTTATTTCGTCCTTCGTTACTTCGTTATAACACACCTCCGCCACGCCACCGCCACCACCGCCCGCCACGGGTTCTGTGGCGAGGCGGAAGCCGAGCTGCCGCGCATTCGCCTCGTAAATATTTAAAATTAATAAAATTTAACTACCAAAAAGGCATAATTTGCAAAAAATAGTTTAACTTTGCAAATCTATATGTCTATGAATGGAGCGTTGCCGCATCTGCGGCTCTGCCCGCACGCTTTCTTAACTAATACACCGCCGGCGGGTAGCGGTCTGAATAATCTTTATGGCTAATACCAAATTTTTCACCTCTTTAAGCCGTAGATTATTTCGCTTACTTTGATGCTGGGTGCATTCATCACATCATCAGCTCAAGATTACGAAGTAAATACTATGGCAAACCGCCGCGGCGAATTCGTGCCGGGCGAGGTTATTGTAAAGTTTAAGGACAGCAGTTCTGTTCAGATGCGAGCACCTCGCGCCGTGGATTTCCGCTCCACCACCGTGGATGCCGTCGACCAAACCTTCCGCGCCTTGGGCGTGCAGCAGGTCGAAGAACTGATGCCGCTCACTGGCGGCGCTCCAATGCGCCAAAATGTGCGTTCATTCTCCGGCAGCACCGTGCCGTCCGCCCCGATGGCATTGGCCTACCGCGTCACCCTCAGTCCCGAGACCAACGTATTCGACGCCATCAACCAATTGCAAGCCCTCGAACAAGTGGAGTATGCCGAACCTAACTATTTGGTTTACACCCTGGAAGACGGCTCCCCCGACGACCCCTATTATACCAACCAATATGGCATCCAAGACATCAACTTATACGATCTCTGGGGTATGCCCGTCATCTCCAAGGAAGGACCGGTGATTGCCATCCTCGACACCGGTGTCGACATCACTCACCCCGACCTCATCGACAATATCTGGACCAACACCTCCGAAAGCGATGGCGCCATCAAGTTTGATGACGACTCCAACGGCTTCGTCGACGACGTGCACGGTTGGGACTTCGTCAACCAAACCGGCGACATCTTCGACTACAACGGCCACGGCACCCACTGCGCCGGTATCGCCGCCGCCACCGGCTACAACGGCAAGGGCATCATCGGCGCCAACCCCGACGCCCGCATCATGCCCGTTACCGTGATGCAAAGCAACGGCACCGGCAACATCGCCACCATCATCAAAGGCATCGACTACGCTGCCGCCAACGGTGCCGCCATCATCAGCATGAGCCTCGGCACTTACTCCACCTCAACCGCCTTCGAGCAAGCCCTTGGTCGCGCTTACCAAAAGTGCGTGCTGGTAGCCGCTGCCGGCAACGATGGCTACTGCCTCAACCATGCTCATCCGGAGAATGGTCAGATGTTCCCGTTGCCCTGCTTCCCCGCTGCTTATACCTTCGTGCTCGGTGTGCAAGCCTCGAAACCCGAAGGCGGATTGGCCGGCTTCAGCAACTATGACGACGATGGCCCCGTATTCTCCTCATATACAGAGCAGTACAACTACGAATTGACCGTGCCCGGAGCGAACATCGTCAGCACCTTCCCCAACGGCCAATACAAGTATCTCAACGGCACGTCCATGGCCACACCTTTGGCTGCCGGTGCCATCTCGCGCTTGCTCCAAGCCAAAGAATATACAAATAAGGAAGTCCTGTTCAGCGACTTAATCCATTGCCTCACCTCCAAAGGCAACACCGACTTCTACGCCGCCTACCAAATCACCGATGAGCAACGCAAACCGGAACTGCAAGTCACCACGTTCGCCATCGAAGACCCCGAAGGCGACAACGATGGTCGCCCCGATGCCGGCGAACTCATCAACATCTATCCCACAATCCGCAATGCCTGGGGCACCGCCAAAAATATCCGCATCAAACTCGAGTGTGCCGAAACCATCAACAATGTGTACACCCCTGTAGTTGAGGAAGTTGACTTCGGCTGGGAACTTTCCGCCTACGGTAGCGCCCGCTCAGCCAACCCGCTGCAAATCCGCCTCAAAGATGACGTGGTCGACGGCCGCATCATCATGCTCAAACTGATTGTCAACGGCGACAATGCCGCCACAGTGGAACTACCCATCCAAATCACCGCCGAAAATGGTGTAGAACTCTCCGGCGTCATCTCCGAGGACATGACCCTCTATCCCAACGTCCACTACATCGTAACCACCAACCTCGCCGTACCCGAAGGTGTCACCCTCACCATCCTTCCCGGCACCGTCCTCAAATTCAAGGAAAATACCGGTCTCAACGTGCAAGGCAACATCATCGCCAACGGCGAACCCGGCAATATGATCACATTTATGCCAGCCGATGGAGCCAGCGGATATATTAATGGTTTTAAATTTGATCACTCTGAAAACATCTCGTATGTAATTTTTGATGGTTTTTCAAATAATTCAACTAGCGTATACCCGTTTCGGTATGCGAATCTTGACAATTGTATTTTGGTAAATAGTACTGCTTTTTGGTTTTTATTAGACTCAAAGTTGAATAAATGTAATGTCTATAATAATTCATTTGTGGCTGGTTCTTTAGGTGCTTATTTAACTACGACTAATTGTACTGAAAACAGATTTGGGACATCACAATTACTTGATAATCGTGAAGGATATGACTTCTATGGCAATCCAAAAGATAGTAATACATTTAATAATGTAGATAATTTTTTTGGCTCTTTCTCAATGAATTACTATACGGAATCAGCTAGTGTTTTCACTCCGGAGCAGCCCAACTACCTTGGTTCCGGACGCGAGGATATCGTGCAGCCGTTGGTATTGGATATTCGCACCGGCTTCGGTTTTGCCCAATACGACCTATCGAATATGCGCACACGTCCCGTGGCTCAGGCTCACGGCATCGTCTGGAAGGTGGTGGTCGATGGCTATGATGCTCAGGATGAGTACGAAAGCCTGCCGCCGTTGGGCGTGGGTCGCCACGAGTTCAAGGTCTACTTCAACCGCCCGATGAATCACGACAAAGCGCCTATGATTGCCATGGGTCTGCGTGAACCGTATACCCAAACCGCTATCGCTGAGGACGGAGCGTGGAGTTCGGAAGTGTTCGATGGCGAAACCGTCGACATCTACACCGCCTACCTCACCCTCCGCGGCAAGGACAACATCGACGGTGTCAACACCATCTACGTGGCTCAAGCCGAAGATGATGAGTTCTTCGAAATACCTGTTGAGAAGCGCCGCTTCCACGTCAACGTGCAGAGCGCCGGTTCCCTCAGCGCCGGCTTCATGGCCGAAGCGGGCGTGGGCAAGGTGTCGCTCTCGTGGGACAATACCGAAGAGAACTTCGACGACATGCTCGGCTACAACCTCTATCGCTACATCCTCGCCGAAGACGGCTCGCAGTCCGAACCCACCTGCATTAACCGCAGCCTCATCAATCCCGATGAAACCGAATTCGTCGACTACGACATCACCCCCGGCACCACCTACTGCTATTACTACAAGGTGCTGAGCACTTCGCTCACCGAGAACTCGCCCTCGAAGGTGGTGGCAGCCACTCCGCGTGCTGCTTCCAAAGGCGATGCCAACGGCTCGGGCGATGTTGATGTCAACGACGTGGTGTCAATCGTCAACTACATGGTGGGCGTGGACCAACGTCCCTTCATCCTTGATGCCGCCGACGTCAACTCCGACACCGCCATCGACATCCTCGACGTGGTAAGCACCGTCAACATCATCCTCACCCCCGAGCAGGCCGCCAAACCGGCTGCCGCATCGTCGTCCGACGGCGTGGCCATCTACTATGTGGAAGACGGCGTGCTCTACGTCGACTCGCCCGTGGCTCTCTCCGGCATCGACCTCACCTTCGCCGCCACTGCCGGCCTGTCCTCATTCACCCCGATGGCCGACGTGGCTGCAATGGAAGTCACCGGCGGCTACGTGGCTCGCGACCTCTACCGCGTGGTCATCTTCTCCGCATCCGGCAAAGTCATCCCCGCCGGCCGCACCGCTCTACTGCGCATCGCCGACGCTGACATCGACGCCATTACCTTGGCCGACACTCGCGCCAACCGCGTGCAAGTGCAAGCCGCCGACGAAGCCGGCGTAAGCGACGCCGTGGCCGACGAAGTCCTCCGCCCCTGGCCGAATCCCTTCACCAACTTTATAAACGTGCCCGTCACCGTGGCCGCCAACCAAAGCGGCAACGTGGTTGTAAGCTTGGTCAACCTTGCCGGCCAAACCGTGGCTCTGCAGTCGCTCACCCTGCAACCGGGCGCCCACACCGTGACCCTCGCCACCGACGCTCTGCCGCAAGGTTTCTACCTGCTCAACGCCTCAGTGGACAACTATACCGTACTCACCGAAAAAGTAATCAAACACTGATTCCTATGCTTTTCAGATTATTAATGCTCATTGTGGCGTATGGAGCCGCCTCGGCTCTATACGCCGGCAATGTGGTGAGTGTGACGGGCGGCAGCGGTGCCGTCGGTTCGCAAGTGACACTGAGTGTGGGCTTGCAGACCGACGGTAGCGATGCCGTGGCCGCCGAAATTCACATCCCGCTGCCGGATGAAATCACCCCGGTGGGTGAGTGCGTGGTCAATACCTCGCGCCTGCCGTCGCACTTGGTGAAAGCCGAGGCGCGCACCGGCGAGTATGTGATTGTGATTTTCGACTTAGCCGCCACGCCGTTCACCACCGGCTCGGGCGAGGCTGTGCGCTTCTCCCTAAACCTCGGCGAGAACCCGGGCGTGTTTGACCTCACGCCCACGGTGAAACTCAGCAACGCCGCCGGCCAAGCCGTGGAAGCCACCGCCACCGGCGAATCGCTCACCGTTCTCGGTGCTCGCTTGGAAGTGGATGCCGTGACGCTCGACTTCGGCCGCGTGCCCATCCGCGGCACATACACCCGACAAGTGACCGTGCGCAACACCGGCACCACCGCGCTCCAATTCTCCCCGATTGCCACCGCCATGCCCGGCCTCAGCGCCGTGCCGGCGTTGACCGAACTCCCGGCCGGCGAATCCACTCAGCTGGTGCTAACTTACTCGCCCACAGTGCGTTCATCGGGCGAAACCGACCGCCTCATTCTCGAGTCCAACTCCGTGGGCCGCGCCCCGCGGTTGATTGTGACCGCTGAACCGTTCTCCGTCAACGAGCTCCACGTGGGCAGTGCCGAAGGCATTAGCGATACGGAAGTGACTATCTCGTTGAGAATGAACAACATGGAACCGATTGTGGCTGCGCAGGCATCGTTTGTGCTGCCGCAAGGGTTGGAGTATGTCGACGGCTCTGCCGCTGCCGCCGACCGCGCCTCGGCGCTGTCGGTGATGGCCTCGGTCGACGACAGCCGCCGCCTCACGGTCTTCCTCTACAGCCTCAGCAACACCGCCGTCGACGGTGAAGACGGCGAACTGCTCACCTTCCGCCTGTTGCTCACCGGCCAAAGCACCACCCACACCCTCCGACCGGAGAATGTGGTGCTGGCCAACGCTGCCGGCGAGAATATGGTGTCGGCCACCGAAAACGGGCGCGTCACCATTCGCGCACCCTACATCTCCGGCTCGAGCACGCTCTCGCTTGGTAATAAGCCGATTACCGGTACGCATACCTTCAACTACACTGTTCGCAACTACGGCTCTGCACCGCTGCTAATCGAACGCGTGGTGTCGCCCGACGGCGTGGCCGTGTGCGATGCGCTTCTGCCCGCCACCGTGGCTCAAGGCGGAACCTTCACCCTGCCCATCACCATCGCCGACCCGCTGTTGGGCGACTTCAATTCCACCGTCAACATCTACTCCAACGCACCCAACGAGCGCGTGAAGTCCGTCACCGTCTCCGGTTCGTTCTATAGCCCGAACGAATTAGTCTTCACCGGCGAATTCGTTGATGGGGTCTTTGTTATGGGCGCGTACTTGCTCAACGAAGCGCCCATCACCGCCGTGCAGATGGATGTGGTGGTGCCCGAAGGCGTGACCACCTCCGCCGCCAATCTGAAGATGGCCGAGCGCGCCGGTTCGCACTCCGGCACCCTCGCCGCCGTGGGCGAAGGCCGCTACCGCGTGATTGTGTTCTCGCTGTCGAACGCCGCCTTCAGCGGCAATAGCGGCGAGATCTTCACCATCCGCTTCACGCCGGGCGAGGCCGACCCGCGCACCATCAGCGTGGAGAACATCAAACTCAGCGGCAACGATGGCGTGGACTATACCACTCCCAACAGCCAAACCAAGCACGTGCGCGGCGTGGAAATACAAAACGCACCGATTCAAGTGGATGGAGGTTATCAAGCCTTCGTTTCAGCCTCCACCTTCGGCTTCGCAGATGAAATTCCGGAGTATCAATGGAGTGTGGCAGATGAAACAATTGCTTCTGTAAGCGCTGACGGCACCGTTACCGGTCTGTTTATTGGCGAAACCACTTTGAAACTTCAAGCCACTGATGCTCGAGGCGTGACCTACAAAGCCTCTTCTCCGCTCTACGTTTTGCAGGTTAGCGGAATTGATGATGCCACGTCAAATGCCGCTCCGGTGGAATACTTCACCCTGCAAGGCGTGCGCGTCGAGCGCCCATCGGCTCCCGGCATCTACCTCCGCCGCCAAGGCTCCACCATCACCAAGGTGCGCATCGCCGCCGAATAAACGCATCCCTACAAAAATCACAACAGGATGTCTTCATCGCGAGGACATCCTGTTGTGGTATTGTCATAAAAACAATCACATAACTAACATAAAACACTTTGATTGTTAAAGCAACCGGCGGAGTCCCGCTCTGAGTTGCATCGGATAACAATCTTATACTAACCCTAAAACTGAAATTATTATTCAACTGTTACACTGCAAAGTTACGACATTTTTCACCCCGTTGTCCAGTGTATTGAAATATAATATAAATAAAAATAGGGTATATAAATTAGTATCTGATTGATTTACAATATGATATATTTTATTCCGAAAATCGGAAATATAAGCGTTTGTAAGGCATTATCAGCCAATATTTTTTAGAAAAATCAGTATTCGGGTTGGATTTGCATCACATCGTTTTCGAAAGTATCGCGGTTGATAGCGCGAGCCTTGGTGCGATTGCGATAGGCGTAGATGGTATTGAGCGAATAGTTGAGCACCTGCGCTATGCGTGTGCTTTCTTCGATACCTAAGCGCATAAATGCCAAAATGCGGAGGTCGGTATTGAGGCGCTCGCCATCCTTGAGTTCGATTTGCTTATCGGGAAGCAGGAGTGCATTGACCTGATCCACAAATGTGGGATAGATGTGGAGGAACGCGTTGTCGAACACTTCATAGAAGTCGCGGCTCTGTTCTTCGACAAACTTGCCCGACTTGGTGAGGCGATATAGTTCGTCTACGTTGCCGGAGGCGATTTTGCGGTTGGCAATCTTACAGAATTGGTTGAGTTTATCCATATAGATTGAGCAGAGCGAGAGGAATTGGCTTATATATACCTCCTTAGTGGAGTTGGCGCGACGCAAATTGTCTTCCATCACACGCATATTGCGCATCTCGCGACGAAGCATTATCATAGTGATGGCAAGCACCATCGCCACAATACCCAGCAGCACCAGCACAATAATCATACCGCGTTGCGAGGCTTTGATTTGGTCGGTTTTGGCATTCTCGATAATCGGAAGAGCACGCGATGACTCAATCATACGCAACGGAGCGCCACATTCTACAGCCGAAGCCAACGCCTCGGTGAGATAAGTGTAGGCGCGGTCGACATCGCCTCGAGTATAGAGATACGAACCAAGTTCTTGGAGCGCAGCCATTTCGCGTGTAGCAGCGCTCAAGTCGGCTATACATGCGCGCGTAAGGTAATATACATACGCGGTAGAGTCGCCCTCGCTGTGGGCTATCGACGACAGGTGGTGGGCAGCACGGGCTATAACGGTGTTGTTGCCGCGAGCATTGTCAATCACATATTCCAGCAACGCTCGAGCACGACCTTTAGCGCCGGAGAAGAAATAGAATTCACCAAGATTGTATTTGTAACTCAACGACTCTTGCGGCAGCACTTCGAGCAATTGCCGCTGACATTCCATTGACTTTGCTGTGAATTGCTCACGATAATTCTGGTCACCGGCGCTAAAAGCGGCCATATAACTATACATCTGGCGTCCGCAATCATAGTAAAGCGGTAACTTATCTTTTGGCACCATATCAACATCAATCGAATTAAAAATCTCGATTGCAGGAGTGAACAGCCCGCTTAGTGGTAGCAGTTGTGCACGCCCCAAAGCAAACGGAAGTTTGTCGGGACAAGCATCCGATTTTAGGCCCATTTCCAGGTAATGAAGCGCCGAGTCGTTGTTAAAACCGGTGTACTGTTCCGAAATGGCTAACAATAGTTGCTCCGACGGGCCTTCCTGATTGAGCGTATTAATATAGTTGTCGATTTTGCGTTGGCGCCGATTTACAAAATCGATACGATGAGCAATCGAATCGTCTAATGCGGCAAGCGACCTTTGCGCGGTTTGACTGCTGATCTCAACCGCAGCAAATGCATCAGCCGTTGACAATGCGACAAGCAAAGCGAATAATAGGGATTTTTTCATAAAAATATTCCGGTATTAGAAAGGTGTCACACATCAAAACCGTTTTTCGATTTCTTCGAAGGGGATTATTACGAAAGTGCGAAGGCCGTCGGGAGTGTACGCGGCCTCAGTAGCACTAAACAAAGAGGCAATCAGCGAGTCGACTTGGTCGGGCGACAGCGATTGAGTTGAAGAGATGGCCGAAGCGCGAGCCAACGCCAATGCCGCGGGCTTGATTACAGCCGCGGGGTTCACCGTGCCGGTGTCGGCGATATCGCTCAGTATCTGCTGAAGGGTTTCGCATGGATTTACGTTGCCGGGGAGGGTGGGGGCTGCATGGAGTGCCCACACGTTGTCGCCAAGGAATGATAGGTCAAATCCCAACTGTTGCAAGGCATCGGCCACGGTGCTGAGTATGGCACTTTGCGACGGCGAAAGTTGCAACTGCTCGGGAAACATCAACTGCTGAGCCGCCAACGGGTGCTCCGACAGGCTTTGCATATATTGGTCGAACAGCACGCGGATATGAGCACGGCGACGGTCGATAGCCATCAATCCTTCGCGAGCCGGCACCAGAATGAAGCGATTGTGAAGGAGCAGGCTTCCGGCCGGAGCGGAGTCGTCTGTTGAGATAATCGACGGTTGTTCAGGCGCTGAAGTGATAGCTGACCTCACTTCAACCATCGGCTCTGCCTCATCGGGCGAAATCGTAGGCTCGCTGCGACGGCGCTCAAACGATTCGTAGAGTTTATCCCAATCTTGAGGTACTGACGACGATGCCCGACGTCCGATTGCCGACGGCGTGGTGACCATGCTTGACCGTGGGTTGTCCACATGGCTGTCGTTCGTTTCTTTGAACGGATTGTAATCATCATCGATAGCAATGTCAGGCATAGTTGCATTGATATCGGGATTGAATGCAGGCAAGTCGATTGGCGACACTTCGCTATCAAAATCAATAGCACCGGCTGCATTTACCCGACCAAGAGCCTGGCGCACAGCGGCAGTAAGTATCTGCCAGATAGGTTGTTCGTTCTCGAACTTTATTTCGTGTTTTTGCGGATGAATATTTACATCAATGGTGTCGGGGTCGACTTCGAAATTGATGAAATATACCGGTTGCACCTCGGCTGAAATCAACTCTGAATAGCAACTCAGCACAGCCTTGTGGAAATAGGGATGGCGCATATTTCGACCGTTGACGAAGAAATATTGCGGAGCATTGCGACGGCGTGCATGTTCCGGCAGGCCAACGAAACCGCTAATTTTCACTATTGAGGTTTCGGTGCCCATAGGTACGATTTGCGTGCCGATAGTCTTGCCAAAAAGGGCTGTAATACGCTGCTTGAGAGTGCCGGGGAGCAATTGATGGAGCACTACATCGTTGTGTATAATTGTAAATTCCACATTGGTATTAACCAACGCAAGGCGCTCAAACTCGTGGAGGATATGCGACAACTCCACAGAGTCTTTTTTGAGAAATTTACGCCGCGCGGGCATGTGGAAAAATAGGTTTTTGACCATCAAGTTAGTGCCCGGCACCGTGGAGCATGGTTCTTGGCTTTCGAATTTCGACTCGCTGATGCAAAGCACAGTGCCGATAGCATCACCGCGACGCATAGTACGCATCTCTATCTGAGCCACTGCTGCAATCGAAGGGAGCGCTTCGCCGCGGAAGCCCATGGTGTGGAGGGTGTATAGGTCAGCCGCAGTGGTGATTTTGCTGGTGGCGTGGCGTTCAAAAGCCATGCGGGCATCGGTGGGCGAGAGACCGCAACCATTGTCGACCACTTGTATGAGGGTTCGCCCCGCATCTTTGATAATAATCTGCACTGATGTGGCTCCGGCATCAATGGAGTTTTCCACCAATTCTTTGATGACCGAAGCCGGACGTTGAATTACCTCGCCGGCGGCAATTTGGTTGGCCACCGAGTCGGGCAGGAGTTTAATCACATCACAATCCATAGCAATATCGAATTATTGTTGTTGGAGTTGGTCCAGTTCCATTGAGGCGAGTTCCCACACACTCATAGCATTCTCAAGGTCTTTATTGGCCTGGGCATGACGGTTGTAGATATCGGGGTCGGAGGCATCACCGGCCGACAATTGGGCCTCTATTTCCTTTACCACTTGCTCAAGTCGAGCCACTTCAGCCTCGGCTTCTTCGACTTTACGACGTGCACGGCGCACCATCTTGTCGCGTTCACGCTGCTCGGCATAGTTGATACGAGCCGTAGGCTTTGCCGGCTCTTCAGCGGGCTTGGCTTGCGGTTTGAGTTGAGGTTTAACCGTTTGGCTCGGTGCTTGAACAGCCTCGAGTTGGCGCAAGGAGTCCATACGCTTGTAATCGAGAAATTCATAAATACCACCGAGAAATTCGCGCACTTGTCCACCTCCGAACTCGTAGACCTTCTCGACAAGACCATCAAGAAATTCGCGGTCGTGACTCACCACGATAACCGTGCCGTTGAAGTCGGCGATAGCCTGCTTGAGGATATCCTTGGTGCGCATATCAAGGTGATTGGTAGGTTCGTCGAGGATGAGCAAGTTCACCGGCTCAAGCAGGAGTTTAATCATTGCCAAACGTGTGCGCTCACCACCGGAGAGCACCTTCACTTTCTTGTCGGAGGCTTCGCCGCCGAACATAAACGCTCCCAAGAGGTCGCGAATTTTAGTGCGGATATCTCCAACGGCCACGCGGTCGATGGTGTCGAATACCGTGAGCGATTCATCGAGCAACGAAGCCTGATTTTGGGCGAAATAACCGATTTTGACGTTGTGACCAATCTTCAAAGAGCCGGTAAACGGTATTTCGCCCATAATACATTTGACCAATGTGGATTTACCTTCACCATTTTTGCCTACGAAGGCCACTTTTTCGCCGCGGCGGATGGTGAAAGTGGCATGGTCGAATACTTGATGGTCGCCGTAGGCTTTGCCCACGTTGTCGGCAATAATAGGGAAGTCGCCCGAGCGCGGAGCGGGCGGGAAGCGCAAATTAAGGTGTGAAGTGTCGACTTCATCGACCTCGATACGTTCGATTTTGGCCAACTGCTTCATACGGCTCTGCACCTGCACAGCCTTGGTGGCCTTATAGCGGAAACGTTCGATAAATGCTTCGGTATCGGCAATTTGTTTCTGCTGATTGGTATAAGCGCGCATTTGCTGCTCGATTCGTTCGGCATGCAACTGCACGTATTTGGAGTAGTTTACATTGTAATCGTAGATTTTGCCGAGCGATATTTCAATGGTGCGGTTGGTGACATTGTCGATGAAAGCACGGTCGTGGCTCACCAACACCACAGCGCGTGCTTTTGTAGTGAGGAATTGCTCAAGCCATTGAATCGACTCGATATCAAGGTGGTTGGTAGGTTCGTCAAGAAGCAGCACATCGGGGCGTTGGAGCAGGAGTTTTGCCAACTCGATGCGCATACGCCAGCCGCCAGAAAATTCCGAGGTAGGGCGAGAGAAGTCAGAGCGGTTAAAGCCCAAGCCAACAAGAGTTTTCTCCATTTCGGCTTCGCATCCTTCGGCCGAAGCCATGTTGAGCATCTCGCTGAGAGTGGTCATCTTGTCGATGAGTTGATGATACTCCGGAGAGTCATAGTCGGTACGTTCGGCCAATTCTTGGTTGAGGCAGTCGAGACGTTGCTGCATTTTGTCGATATGAGCAAATGCCTTGCGCACTTCCTCGGCCACGGTCACGGTGTCGGTGGTGAGGATGTGTTGCGGAAGATAACCGATAGTGACATCAGTAGGCACTGCCACAGAACCGGAGGTAGGCGCTTGCAACCCGGCAATGATTTTGAGCATTGTGGATTTTCCGGCGCCGTTTTTACCTACCAATGCTATGCGATCGCGGTCGTTGATTACATAGTTGATATTGTCGAAGAGCGACCGAGCGCTGAATTCTACCGAAAGGTTATTGATTGAAATCATTAATGTTGGTGGCTTTTTTTTAAACGTACCTATGCCCGCTAAAAATAGCGAGCATAGGTGTAAAGGTATGAGAAAAAGGCTATTAGCCTTATTTAATCATGTCGAGAATTACTTGTTTGATGCTGTTGGCGAGCGCTTCGGCTTTGTCGGGGGTGGCGGCTTCGGAGTAAACGCGCACGATGGGTTCGGTATTTGATTTGCGCAAGTGAACCCACGAGTCGGCGAAGTCGATTTTCACACCGTCGATGTCGGTGATTTGCTCGTTGGCATATTTTGCTTTAACGTCGAGCAGCAGACGATCCACATCCAAACCGGGTTGGAGAGCCACCTTGGTTTTGAACATAGCGTATTGGGGCAGGGCGGCACGCACTTGTGAGGGCTTTTTGCCACTCTTGGCCAACATGGTGAGGAAGAGTGCGATGCCAACTAAAGCATCACGGCCGTAGTGGATAGCGGGATAAATCACGCCGCCATTGCCTTCGCCGCCGATTACCGCACCGGTGCGTTTCATTTCGGTGACTACGTTCACTTCGCCTACGGCGGCAGCGGTGTATGAGCAACCGTGGGCGTTGGTCACGTCGCGCAGAGCGCGGCTCGAACTGAGGTTGCTGACAGTGCTACCGGGGGTGTGAGCCAATACGTAGTCGGCGATGGATACCAAGGTGTATTCTTCACCAAACATTTGTCCGCCATCTTGCACTATAGCCAAGCGGTCGACGTCGGGGTCAACCACGAAGCCCAAGTCGGCCCCGGATTCGGCCACAACGCGTGATATGTCGGTAAGGTTTTCGGGCAGAGGTTCGGGTGTGTGAGCAAAGCGTCCGGTGCAGTCGCAATTCAACTCAATCACTTCTTTTACACCAAGAGCGCGTAGCAGTTGGGGGATAATCACACCACCCACAGAGTTGATGCAGTCCACCGCCACTTTGAAATTGGCAGCAGCGATTGCGTCGCGGTCAACCAACTCAAGGGCGAGCACTTGGTCGATGTGTTTGCGGTTGTAAGTAGTGTTTTGGTATACATGGCCGAGACGGTGCACGTCGGCAAATTCAAACGACTCGGCTTCAGCAATAGCCAACACCTCTTTGCCCTGTGCATCGTTGAGGAACTCGCCATTTTCGTTGAGGAGTTTGAGAGCGTTCCATTGGATGGGGTTGTGGGAGGCGGTGATGATGATGCCGCCGCATGCTTTTTCAGCCACAACGGCGATTTCAGTAGTAGGAGTAGATGCCGGGCCGATATTTACCACGTCGAAGCCCATACCTACAAGTGTACCACACACTAATTCCGATACCATAGGACCGGAGAGACGTCCATCACGTCCAACCACGATGGTGCGGGTGGGAAGAGTGGTGGTTTTATCAATAAATTTGGCGTAAGCGGCAGTAAATTTCACCACGTCGAGGGGTGAAAGCCCGTCACCGGCCGGGCCGCCGATGGTGCCGCGTATTCCGGATATAGATTTAATGAGAGACATATTGAATGATATAAGTTTTAGGTAATAGTCAGGTTATACTTTGGGGCGGAAATAGCGCAAGTCGTAGAGATAGGGAATTACATACGCAATTTCGGAGGACACGCCTTTTTGCGACTTGATAATGATAAGTACATGGCAGTCGACAGGCAAGTATTTAAGCGGTTCTTGGATGCCTTCGCCATAATTGTACGACGACGACAGGCTGTAGTTGTTGTAGCGGAAATAATAGTTGCCGCCGAGTGCAGCATTATTGCCATCGGGGGTATATCCTTCGGCGAATTGGCCGTTGCCCTCATACTTGCTGAGGTTCCAGCGGGAGAAACGGAAGTAGATGAGTTCGTCATCTTCCACCATATTATCTTCGGTGCCGGGGTCGAGCACTTTCATATAGAGGTTGCCATCTTCGTCGAGGCGATAGAATGGGGCATCTTCGCCGTATTCAAACACACTGTCGGCCGGTATTTCGTTGATTACTTTTTGGTCGGCGAGATAAAAGTTGGTATAGCGATTTTCGTCGGCGAGGAGTTCGGCGTATGTTTTGTCGTCGCTGCAAGAGGAGGATAACAAAGCCGCCGAAGCACCCAACGTAAATAATATTGCTTTAGTAATATTCATTGTTTATATAGGGGTAGGGGATTACTATTGGTGATTGGATAGATATAGTTCTTTGTTGGTACGCAATAGCGAGCGGAACAAGGAGGCCGCTTGGTCCAAAGTGCCTTGGAACTCGCCTCCGGCTGCATTTTTGTGCCCGCCGCCGCCAAAATGTTCTTGGCAAAGAATATTTACGGGGAAATCGCCCAGCGAGCGCATTGACACCTTCACATATCCCGACTCTTCGCGAAGGAAAGCGGAATACACTACTCCGGGAATTGCCAACGGACGGTTGACCAAGCCTTCAGTGTCGCCCTTGGTATAGTGGAAACGATTGAGTTCATCGCGAGTGATTGTAATCAGCGCGGCACCGTATTGAGCAAACACCTCCATCTTCTTGAGAAGAGCATAAGAATTTAGGCGGATAGCGTTCTCGGTATGAGTCTCAAACATTCTACGATAAATATCCTCCTTATCAGCACCTTTGCGCACTAATTCGGCAATGACAATGTAGATTTCGGGGTCGGCACAATTGTAAGAGAAATTGCCTGTGTCGGTCATCATACCGGTGAGAAGGAATTCGGCGGCATCTTTGTTGATGATGGTGAACATCTCCAATGCGCATAGCACCTTGAACAGCAAGAAGCAAGTGGAACACATCTGCGGATGAGATATACATACTTGCGCAAAATTTTCCGGGCCTAAGTGATGGTCGATCAATACTTTCGGAGCCGAAGCCTTTGCCACAGCCTCGCTTAGAGGTGCAATACGGCTCAACGCATTGAAATCAAGGCACACAATCAATTCGGCTTCGCTCACCAATTGCTTGGCGAACTCCGGATAGCGTGTGGCATCAGTGATGTCCTTGGCTCCGGGCAACGCCAACAACGAATTGAGCAAAGCATCGGGTGCAATCACGCGCACTTCCTTATCGAGCGATTGCAACACACTTTGAAATGCCAATGCCGAGCCAACGGCATCGCCATCGGGCGATTGGTGAATGATGAGGACAATGCGATGCGCTTGGTCAATAAGCGAACGCAACTGCCTGATTTTTTTATCTTCGTTGAGCGATGTAAGCATTCAAAAACAATTGTTATGGCAAGAGAGCCTTTTATCTTGCAAAGTTAGCCACTTTACCGCTATCTTACAACACTTTTAACGAAAAAAAACACCTTTGCCTATCGATTACAATATTTTTTCACCAAAAGCATAATCGTAGGAATGTGAACAGCGGCGTTGCTTCAATCGGCGGCGTTGGGCACGATTTAGTGGGAGAACGGGATTATTGTTCAAAAAGTTGTTGAGTTGAGCGGGTGTAATGGCCGTGCCGTCGGTCACGATGCCGTAGGCGCGTGCCATGGACAAAAAGTTGTTGAAATATCGAGGATCGGCCGGAGTGAAGGTTCTACCGGTAAATAGTAAATGGAAGTAGCAGTTGAGTATGGATTGGATGTTCTCTTCCGAACAACGCTTGAGATACCCTGCCATTTGACGGTTGACAACGCATCGCATCGAGATAGGAAGACTGATGCTTGGCTCGGCGTTGCAAGCTCGTCGCATAAATTTTCGGGAAGAGTCGAGAAGAAGTCGTCGACGTTAGGATGGTTATTGGAGAAAATGTGGCAAGCATTATCCTCGCTATCACACATATAATCAAATGCTTGGTGGTTGATATTGTATAAGGCGGCGGAGTTGGTATACTCCTCAGAGGTCGTTACTTCGATAGACGCGCCTTGTCGGGCGGTTTGGGCTTGCTGCGCGGCTTTCTTGGCTGCTCGACGTTCGGCTCGCTCAGCAGCACGTTCGGCTTTCACTTTCTTAAGGTTGAAAGACATTTTGGTTAGTGCAGCCGACGAGCGATGTTCGCCCTGCAATGCATCGTTGATAGCAGCGCGTATTTCTTCAATAACATTATTAGCGATTTTAGCAGAGCATCGGCTCAAAACAGTGGTAAGGTTTGCAAAATTGTGTTCCATAATTTCGTAGATTAAGAATTCTGCCACAAAGGTAATACACAAAAATGCCCGCCACTACAAAAATTGGTTCGCCACACCAATTTTCATATACATTTTTTTATTGCTGTCCGGTAAAAGATTTTCAAACGAAATAAATTAGGGCTGACACTTCTCACGAGGTATCAGCCCTTTTGGTTATCTTTGTATTTGGAAAAAAT
>SFNM01000133.1 GCA_004552725.1 Bacteroidales bacterium
AAAGTATTGAGTATGACCTTGCCGCCGTTGACCACGGTCCAAAAGATGGTGCAGGCCGTCCGTTGGCTTGAGTCGGAAGTGGACAAGCGGCTTCGGATGTTCGCAAGTGCAAGATGTCGGAACATATCGGAGTTCAACAGTCGCAAGCAGATCATCGATAAAGCCGATGACCTTCCGAGGAAAGTGCCCTACATCGTTGCCGTGTTTGACGAGCCAACTACGTGCAATTGTCGCTTTCGAAGCCAAGACCTCGTACAATGGCCCCGAAATCAGGTTGCCCAAAGACCAGCCGATTGCAAACGGGATATTCGAAAATCCCATGTAAACCGCCTTTTTGTCTTCAGGCGCCGTCATGCCAATGTATTCGCTAAATTTCGGCGAGCAGATGATTTCGCCAATTGCAAAGATGAATATCGCAAGGCAAGCGATGCCACCCGACATCGTCATCCCCGAAAGGACAAACCCGACGACCGAAATGACCATGCCCAAGATGAGCGATGTCATCATGCGATAACGCGCAAAGAAAGCCGAAAGCGGCAAGACGAAGATGATAATCGCCGCCGAATCGATATTGATGATCATCTCTGGCTTGAGCGCTCCATTGGATTCCAAGAACGACTTGATAAAGCGCACAGCCCACCCCGGCGCCTCGAGCGTCGATCCATCCATCCACATCGCGGCCGACAAAAGCGCTTCACCAATTCCGCGCCGATCGGTCCATTCGTTGAGGAAATTCGGCAACAAATCCCACAACTGCATGAACATGAACCAGAAACCCGACACGATGAGCAAAAAGAACAACATCGACTTGTCTTCGAAAAGCGTCTTCATCGTCTTGACGAAAACAGCGCCCATTGATTCTTTCTTGTGCTCTGCCGTCTCTTTTGCTGAAATCTTCGGCTCTTTGAAGAGGAAGAGCGTTATGATAAAGTTAAACGTCGTCACAATCGCCGCGCTATAAAACACGTAATGCCACGTCGGCGCAGCCTCAGTTCCGCGCAAAGCACTCGCGCACAGCGGCGCCAAAAAGCCACCGACGTTCACGACCCAATAAAACAGCCCAAAACCAAAGCCAGAATTCTTTTCGTTGAGCGATTTCGCTACGACACCCTGAACGGGCGGCTTGAATATTGCCGTGCCCATGCCAATCATGCATCCCGAAAACATCATCAACGCAAAATTGACGCTCGAGCTCTCCGTCGTACCCGCAAGCAGCAACGCCAACGGCAATATGTTGGCCATCAGCACATAGCCGCCAATATTTATCAAATACGCCACAAACAGCGACTTCTTGTAGCCAAACGACTCGCTAAACCCGCCGCTAACCATCGGAATCAAGCACTGCAACAATGCCCAAACGCCGTAAATGATGCCCAACTGCGTATAGCTCAAATGCAAACCGCCCGACGTCGTCGATACCATCATCAACGGCAACACCGCGCGAATGCCAAAATACGCAAGACGCTCAAACGCCTCCAGCGCGTTTGCCAGCCAAAACTCTGGCTTAATACCATTCAACATCTTCGTTCCTTCTTTTCTCGTCTGCCTCTAATCTTGAATGCAATACACAAATCGCCACCTAGCGACGAAAAAAATTCACATGATCGCATTCCGTCTCATCCTTCTGCGCATAAAATTCACAACATGCGCAACCTGCCACGCTTTCTATCTCAAAAGATATCAAACGTCATGTAGTTTCTGCGTTTACATAGTGTCGACTCACCACGCAACCATTTTAATCGCCTCTCTCATCCTCCAAATCCCCGCCTCCCCATCAATCTCAACACAACGCCGCCAAATTCTCCTACTTCACCCAATTCTCCCCTCCCTGCCTCTCTCATCCTCCAAATCCCCGCCTCCCCAACAATCTCAACACAACGCCACCCAATTCTCCAAATTCCCCTCCATACTCTCCCAATTCTCTACCCCATTCGGCTCAAATCCCCCTATAATCCCCCTGGCTCTCCCTACTCCACAACATCTAGCCACTAGCCACTCTCTGCTAACTGCTAATTGCTCATTGCTCATTGCTCATTGCTCATTGCCAATTGCTCATTGCTCATTGCTCATTGCTCATTGCTCATTGCTCATTGCTCATTGCTCACTGCTCATTGCTAATTGCTAATTGCTAATTGCTAATTGCTAACCGCTCCCATGAATCAACGCCTCTCCTACGCACTTCTCATCATCGGCACACTCCTCATCGCTGCGGCAAGCCTCGCTCTCATCGCCCAAGCGAGCCCCACCGATCCGTTGCTCATCCAGCTTTTGCCCTATCACATCTGCGCCGCCATCCTCACCTATATCGCATTCATCGCTTGCACAGGCGTCAACATCGCCCTCTACGTGCAAAATATTCACAAAAAGCCATCATCCACCGAACAATCGGCCACAAAACGCCGATTTCTCCACACACTGCTCACGCCATCGGCCGCCATTGCCCTCTGCGATGCCGGCCTCATCTTCGCCCTCGAAACGTTCATCACGGGCATGGTCTGGGCAACCGACGCCTGGGGCGCAGCATGGGTCTGGGAACCACGCCTCACGGGCATGCTCCTCATGACGACGATATTCGCCGCTTGGCGCATCGGCTGCTCCATCGTCGGTCACGACACGCCAAACAAAATCCGCTACACCGCCCCCCTCATCATCCTCGGCCTCCCCTCGATGGTCTTCACACACTTCGCCACCGACCTCATCGGCGGCATCCACCCCGAAGCCATCGCCCCACTCGTCACCCACATCCCCCCCCAACGCCTCACTCAACTTCAACTCTCCTCCATCCCACTCGCCATTGGCCACCTCGCCATCGCCGCAGCCATCTTCGGCATCGCACGCCACGCCATCGCACAACGCCACCAACAGTAACATCAACACCGCACTCGCGGATTGTGTATGACATTTTTACATCATGATATATTATAACTTTATAACAACGCGCAACAATATACACATCTACACTAACACATAAAACATCATAACGTTACACATTATTATATATAATTACACAAAAAAAATACAAACATCACACATCACAACTATATATATAACATTTCATATTGGTTCGCAGGCTATGGCTTTGCCATACGCCTGCGGTTGCGCTATTGCCGGCACGGCAATACGCGCAACGAGCCGCCCTATCTCGCCCTCAGGGCTCAATACGGTCTCCGGCTTTTTTGACCAGTTTGCGCGTCTTCGGCGTTGGCGTCGCCACTGCGGGCGGCGGGAACGTACCTCAGTACGCCCCCTTGCCCTCGGGCTAGCCGCCTTGAATACGCATCAAACTGACAAAAAAGCATTGTTATGCCCTATTTCGCTAGCGCTCAATACGGGCTTATCAGTCGCCCTATTTCGCTAGCGCTCAATACGGGCTTATCAGTCGCCCTATTTCGCTAGCGCTCAATACGGGCTCCATGGCTCCGGCTATGTGCTCGGGCTGGGGCCCTTGCGCGCATACGCCTACGCTGCCGTGCTATGTGCTCGGGCTGGGGCCCTTGCGCGCATACGCACGGCTATTTTGGCACAGCCGCGCGCCATTCAAATCCTCTTGCCGCTCGATCAAGCCCTAGCCCATTCTATAATCATCACCTATACAGAAGCTGCGAACATTTTTGAGCCCGAGTTCGATCCAAGCGCGTTGCACTTTTTCGATGCACGACACCGGAGCGAGTGCAATGACGAATCCACCGCGCCCAGCGCCGGTAATTTTGGCACCAAATGCCCCCGACGTCATCGCCGTATTGACAGCCTTGTCGCAATCCTCAGTCGATAAACTCATGCTCTTCATCATGCGATGATACGAAAGCATGAGCTCGCCCGCGCGCTGATGCTCTCCTTTATATAATGTTCCAAACATTTCGGCGACACAAGTCGCCGCATCTTTGCTCCCCATTAAATAGGCAATCGGGGCATTGGTGCGTATTTCGCGCACTGCCTCGTAGGGCGATGGGCTTTGGCGAGCC
>SFNM01000037.1 GCA_004552725.1 Bacteroidales bacterium
GCTTTACGCGTAGATTCAAAGAAAAAAACCAATCTAACCAACTGTATATTTCAAAACAATAAAGGCCTTGTTGGTGTAGGTATATTGGTCCCTGTAGCAGTTAATGCCGGAGTAGATGTGGCGGAACAATGTGCGATTACGCTTAATAAATGCGAGTTCAGGCACAATGAGGCTACCGGGATTCACGAATCAATAGGCTATTCAGGCATTATTCGTGTGTCGGGTGCCGGAAATCCCCACATATATATGAACGAATGTGTGATGGAAGAGAACTATGTGGCCGGTAGCGGCACTATTTGTTTCCTCGGAGCGCAGCCTGGCGCAAAATTGACTCTTAACGGTTGCTCTTTCAAGAATAACCGGGCGGGGATGCACGGTGGGGCTATGTTGCTGGTCGGTTCCACAGAGTTCATTACCAATACTACCACAGTCGAAGGTAATACAGCAGTGAAAGATGGCGGAGGTATTTATGTGCCTACATATAATGGGTTGGATGCAGAAGGCCTTTTGGTGACGCGTGAACTCAATTTCAGCGACCAATTGGTAGTGCAAAACAATACAGCCGGTGCGCATGGCGGTGGCATAGCATTTGAATTTACTACCTCAAAATTCGCTGCCGGCTCCACGGTTCATACCAATGTCAATGGCGCCACAATAACGAAGAATACAGCTGCTGAGCGAGGTGGTGGTATTTATTTCTATAAAGATCCCAGCCTCAGTGGATATACTTTCGACCTCAAACTGAATTACGGCTCGATTACCAACAATAAAGCCAAAAATGGTGGTGGAATAGCAGTGTTCAATGCCACTGTTTACGCTAACGACGAGGCGGTTGGTCACACACTCACTGTTGCCGACAACGAGGCTATTTATAGTAGCGGTGGTGGCAATGGTGGCGGCACCTTCATCCAAAACGGCGTGTTAACCTTGTCTGACGCTTTGATACAGCGCAATAAAGCCTTTGCCGGTGCGGGTATCTTTGTGTATAGCGACGCAGAGGCTTACTCCAATTCGACCTTTAGTGGCGGTAAATTCTTCCAAAATGAAGCCTCGCGTGCCGGAGGTGGATTTGCAGCATACGGCAAAGTGAATGTGAAACTTTCCAACGCAGATATTCAAGAGAATACGGCTCCGGTGGCCGGTGGTATCTATATCTGCAACGGAGCGCACCTTACCTTTGACGGCGGTTTGATTACCCGCAATAAGGCAGTGGGTACGAATACCCAAACCACAGCGTATTATCAACCGCTTGCCAAAATTGTAGGTGTAGGCGGCGGTATCTTCCTCGACAGCGACTCGCAGATGGACTTCAACGTGGCAACCAACTTTGGTATCTACGACAACAAAGCCGATATGGCGGCCGATGATATTTTTGCTATTGGTTTGGCACCGACCAACTTAAAATCAACCTTGAATTTGCCCAAAGTGGCAAGTATGAGTTTGGACGATTATCCTATGCCGGTGTCGCACCTCTACTGGGTAGAAGACTATTTTACCGGTGACACTCAATATACCCAAGGTACTAACAAAAAAACATCAACAGCCGAAATCAAGCGCTATCGCGATGCGTTGGCCGATCCGATAAATTCTCACTTCTTTACATTAAATGAAGATACAGATTGGAGCGGTACTAATTTTACTCTTAATCAGAAATATATTTGTGTGGCATTAGGATATAGTGTGGTGAACGCGGTGATATCGAAATCCGGATTGAAACCCGGCGAGAGCGCCATCTTCACCGTGACACTCACCGGGCAAACGGAGCCGTATACTACAGTGGTGCTCACCGGAAAGGAAGGCGAAACCACTGTGTCGCAAGGCGTTTTGCTGTCGGGCGGCTCGTGGACTGTGGCGGAATCGCCATGGAGTTGGACCTATACATCGACTTCGCCTGCTTCAATCACCAAAATAGTCACTGCTGATGACTACACATTTTCCTTCACTAACACGCCGAAGGACGGCACTCCGCCACATGCCGAGGCAAAAGTCACCAATGTGATAGAGTAGGGAAGCGGAGATTTTTGGCTTGGAGAAGTATTTTTTGCGGCGAGACGAATTTTTTTGCGAAAAAATTGCGCGTAATCCAAAAATTATTGCTAATTTTGTGAAAATTTGCGAAAAATGGCCGCTGACCTCCAACAACAAATCGAGCGCGTTCGCGCCAAAAGTCGGGTTTTGAGCGAAAAATATCTTGCATTGCGTCGTAGTTATGACGAATTACGCAATGAAAATACCGACCTCAAGGCTCAAATAATTGCGCGCGATGGAGATTTGGAGAAACTGCGATTGCAGGTTGAATACCTCACCGTTGCCTCGACAGTGCGTCACTCACAAGGCGACCTTGCAGCCACCCGAGCCACTATCGCAGAATTAATACGGGAAATCGACTCATGCATCGAGGACCTCAAAGAATAGATGCATATACAGCCGTTTCCGCCCATCCGATGAACGAAGAAAAGAAACATAGATTTACAGCAACGATAGCCGATGTGGAGCCGATAGTATTCGACTTGACCTTGGCAGAAGAACCAATCTTCCGCCGTGCGGCATATCATGTGGATAAACTTTGCAAGGAATTGCAGATGAAACAGCCCGGCAAACCGTTGCAATACATATTGGCCAAAACCGCTCTTGCTTTCGCCGAACTATACTATCGCAAGTCAGAGCAATTGATAGCCCAATCGAAAATGCTCGAAGAATTTGAGCAGGAACTCGACCAAATACTGCTGAGCGTGGAGGAATAAGCGCTCGCGCCCGCAAGGGTGTGGCTGTGTTTGGGTTCAAATCTCGGTTTTTAATCTTATCATCGATGGGACCATGCAGAAGAGTCTGCGTGGACATCTAATTTATTGATTATTAACTTTTTAAAGAACCCTATACATCACCCCTTAAATCAAAATAAATGTATAATTTCGTAATTTATATATCCATAGCCATTGTGGCAGCTGCTATCGCCACATTCGCCACTCTCGCCGCCCAGCGTCGGATGGCCAAAACGCGTGCCAAGCAAATTCTTTCAGATGCTGAGCGCGAAGCCGATGATCTCAAACGCGACAAGGTGCTCGAAGGCCGCGAAGAAGCCCTCCAAATCACTACTGATGCGGAGAAACAGGCCAACCAACGTATGGCTAAAGTACAACAAGCCGAGGCTCGCCAAAAACAACGCGAACTCCAACTCAATCAAATGCAGAGCGAGAACGCTCGTGCTCGCAATGAAATCGATGCCGCTCGTCAAGGACTCGAATCACAGGCACAAGCCCTCGAAGCACGCTCGGCTGAACTTGAGAAACTTCACCGTCAGGCCGTGGAGCAACTCGAACACATCTCCGGCCTTTCGTCGCAAGAGGCCAAAGAAAAATTGGTAGAATCGCTCAAAGATGAAGCCAAAACCGCTGCCGCCTCGTATGTAAACGACATTATGGACGAGGCCAAGATGACAGCCAACAAAGAGGCTAAACGCATTGTAGTCCAAACAATTCAACGCGTTGCCACCGAAACAGCCATCGAAAACTCCGTGACCGTGTTCCACATCGACAGCGATGAAATCAAAGGCCGCATTATCGGGCGCGAAGGTCGCAATATCCGTGCACTCGAAGCCGCTACCGGTATCGAAATCATCGTGGACGACACCCCCGAAGCCATCGTGCTGTCGGGCTTCGACCCCGTGCGTCGCGAAATCGCTCGCTTGGCTCTTCACCAATTGGTGGCCGACGGGCGTATCCACCCTGCCCGCATCGAAGAAGTGGTGGCAAAAGTGCGCCGCCAAATCGAAGAAGAAATCATCGAAACAGGCAAACGCACAGCCATCGACCTTGGTATTCATGGCTTGCATCCCGACCTCATCCGCATGGTTGGTAAGATGAAATATCGTTCGAGTTACGGCCAAAACCTGTTGCAACACTCGCGCGAAACCGCCAACCTCTGCGCCATTATGGCTGCCGAACTCGGTCTCAATCCCAAGAAAGCACGTCGAGCAGGCTTGCTCCACGATATAGGCAAAGTGCCCGACGAAGAGCCGGAACTGCCACACGCACTCCTTGGTATGAAACTTGCCGAAAAGTACAAGGAAAAGCCCGAAATATGCAATGCTATCGGCGCTCACCACGACGAAGTGGAGCAAACATCGCTGTTGGCTCCCATCGTGCAAGTGTGCGATGCCATTTCCGGTGCACGTCCCGGTGCCCGTCGCGAGATTGTTGAAGCCTATATTAAACGCCTCAACGACTTGGAACAGTTGGCTCTCTCATATCCCGGCGTGACCAAGACTTACGCTATTCAAGCCGGTCGCGAACTCCGCGTAATCGTGGGCGCCGACAAGATTGACGACGTAGAAACCGAAAAACTCTCGGGCGAAATCGCCAAGCGTATCCAAGACGAAATGACCTATCCCGGTCAAGTAAAAATCACCGTCATCCGCGAAACTCGCTCGGTGGCATTTGCGAAATAAGTCATGGCCGACATCGATAACAAACCGGACGATGCTCAGGAACAAGTGCCGGAAAGCACCCCGCGCCGCGGGTGTTGCTACCAGTACGAAGGTCTGCGATGCAAACTCCATAGTTACAACTGGTTGGCCGACATCCCCGGAGGCTTTGCCGACAGCGATATTGTAGAAGTTACCTTCAAAAATACTCGCAAAGGCTACTACAAGAATACAACTCACCTGCCGCTGAAAATTGGCGATATGGTGGCGGTTGAAGCCACCCCGGGCCATGATATCGGCAAAGTGACCTTGCTCGGTATGTTGGCAGAACGCCGTATGCCGCGCCACAACTCGCGGTCGCGAGCCAAGGACGAAGAGCCCAAGCGAGTGTTTCGCATAGCGCGTCCCGGCGATATGGAACGCTACGATGAAGCGCGCGCCAAGGAAAACGACACCATGATTAAGGCGCGCAAAATCGCTGCTTCGCTCGGCTTGGCTATGAAAATCGGTGATGTGGAGTATCAAGGCGATGGCAACAAAGCCATATTCTACTATATCGCTGATGAACGAGTGGACTTCCGCCAACTCATCAAGGTGTTGGCCGAAACGTTCAAGGTGCGCATTGAAATGAAGCAAATCGGTGCTCGCCAAGAAGCAGGACGTATTGGCGGTATTGGCCCCTGCGGCCGTCCATTGTGTTGCTCCGGCTGGATGACCAACTTTGTGTCCGTGGCCACCAGCGCCGCTCGCTATCAAGATATTTCGCTTAATCCGCAAAAGTTGGCCGGACAATGTGCCAAACTCAAATGCTGCCTTAACTTCGAGATAGACACCTATGTGGAAAGTGCCAAGCACTTGCCGTCGAAAGATACTCGCCTCGAGACTGCCGATGCCACCTACTATCACTTCAAGACCGACATCTTCAAGCGCGAAATCACATACTCCACCGACAAGTCGATTGCCGCTAACTTGGTGACTATCACGGCTGAGCGCGCTTTTGAAGTCATAGCGCTCAACCGCGCCGGTGAAAAGCCGCTGTCGTTGTTGCCCGATAGCGAAGAAAAGCCCGAAAAGCCGCGTAAGGACTTTGGCGATATCCTCACTGAAGATGAGCACGATTTGACTCGTTTCGACAAAAAGAAAAAGAAACGTCGCAACAAGAATAAAGGTAAAACGGCCGATGTAGATGCTCGTCAAGCCGCCCAAGCCGATGCTCGTCAAGCCGCCCAAGCCGGCAACAAGCCTCAAGCCGCTAAGCCCCAGCCCCAAGGCCAGCAAGGCCAAAATGCCGGCAAAAAGCGAAATAAACGTCAGCGTCCCGATCGCAACCAATCTAACAACGGCGAAGGAGATACGCCCCGAGCACCTAAGCCCGACAGCGAATGAGATGGATAGTGGCTGTGGTAGCCGCGCTTATTCTTGTCGCTTGTACCACTAACGTTGGCGAGCAAGGCCGTTTCTATGCTTTGCCCGCTGATGGCTGGGCTTACAACGACACTTTGTCGTTCGACTCGCTCTGTGTGGACAGCGTGGCATCCGGTCGCTTGGCAGTGTGTGTGCGCCATACTAATGGCTATCTCTACAGCAATTTGTGGTTGGAACTCACCACAATGCAGGGCGACTCGTTGCATCGCGACACGGTGAACGTGCCCATTGCCGACGACTTCGGCAAGTGGTATGGCCGTGGGGTGGGGGTTAGTTTCGCCACCATCGATACTTTACCCCAACGCTACACGTTGCAACGCTCTATGCCGGTGTATGTGCGCCATATAATGCGATGCGACACAGTTGAAGATATTGAACAAATCGGATTAGTATTTATAAATGAATAACTCCGCAACACCGCTTTCTAAGGTTGATAGCATTATCTTTGATATGGACGGCACCCTGTGGGATGCCGTGCCATCGTATTGCGCAGTGTGGAACGCCACTATAGCGCAAATGCGCCTAAGTCGTAAGCCGGTGGAGTACAACGAGTTGGTGGCGTTGATGGGTAAGCCGTTGGCTGAAATTTTCGATGCGCTGATAGGGCCGACAGAAGCCACGGTGCGCGAAGCCTTTCTTCGCGAGTTGTTTGTCAACGAAGATGCGTTGATGCCTCGGCTCGGTGGCAAACTTTATCCTGAAGTTGAGGCTACATTGCAGCGCTTACAGATGGCCGGATTGCGACTGTATATGGTGAGCAACTGCTCCTCTGACGGGCTTAATAACTTTCTGCGCTTCACCGGATTATCTCACTTTTTCGAAGATACATTGACATACGGTGAAACCGGAGCCGACAAAGATGTGAACATTCTTACCCTGAAAAAGCGTTATAATTTGCAGAGACCGGTTTATGTGGGCGATATACGCCGCGATGCCGATAGCACCCATGCTGCCGGCATTGAATTCGTGTGGGCCGCTTACGGCTTTGGCCAAGTTGACGATTACGAATACCGCATCGACCGATTCTCCGACCTGGTAAACCTATTTAAATAATGGAAAGCAAATTTGAACATCAATTAGTACTATGGCCTGCCGACGACCTTAACCTTCGTCTGCAACGCGTGCGCCGACTGATGTCGGAAGCCGGCCTTGATGCCGTGCTTTTGAGCGATAACACCAACGCTTTTTACATCACCGGACGCGTAATTCGTGGCTATATTTATATTGAAAACAGCGGACGCACACTTTTCTTCGTGCGTCGTCCATCCGGATTGCTTGGTGATAATATCCACCAAATACGCAAGCCCGAAGACATCACTGCCATACTCGGCAATACCGCCGCTCGCACCATAGGCCTTGAACTCGACTCGTTGGCCTATTCAATGGTGGAACGATTGCGCAAAGTATTCCCCGACAGCGAGATAGGCAATGCTTCACCGGTGATGCGTGGTGCTCGTGCCGTGAAAACTCCCCTCGAAATCTATTTGATTACCGAGTCGGGTGTGAAACAAACCGAGGCATATCGCCACATTCCACACCTCTATCAAGAAGGTATGACCGATATAGAGTTTCAAATCGAAATTGAACGCGAATTGCGCTTGGGCGGTTGCTTGGGGCAATTCCGCGTGACGGGCGATGATATGGAAATATATATGGGTAATGTGCTCACCGGTGACAATGCTGATGCTCCCTCGCCCTACGACTTCGCTATGGGCGGAGCCGGTGCCAGCCCATCGCTGCCGGTGGGTGCAGATGGCACGATCATCCGCCCTAATGCCGTGGTGATGGTGGATGTCAACGGCAATTTCAATGGCTATATGACCGACATGACCCGCTGCTACAGTGCCGGCGAGCCGTCGGCCGAGGCAGTTAAGGCCAACGAACTATCGCGCAAAATATGCCATGCTGTGGCGGATGCAGCCGTGGCCGGAGCAGCCGCCTCGGATTTGTATAAAATGGCAGTGGCAATGGCCGACGAAGCCGGTATGGCTCAGTACTTTATGGGCCACCGTTATCAAGCCGGATTTATTGGTCACGGCTTGGGTATCACAATCAACGAAGCACCCGTGTTGGCTCCTCGCTCGCGCGACGTGCTCGAAGCAGGCAATGTCATAGCCGTGGAGCCTAAATTTGTCATCCCGGGAGTTGGTGCCGTAGGTGTGGAAAATACCTTTGTGGTGCAACCTTCCGGCCCGGCCAAATGTTTGACTCTCGCACCTGAAGAAATTGTAAATTTACAGTAAAACAATGAATTATAGCGACCGACTTAAATCACCGGTGTTTGCCCTGGTAGGAACAGTGGCCGACGCAATCAACCGCCCATGCTATGTGGTGGGGGGCTATGTGCGCGACCTCATCATCGGCCGCCATTCCAAGGATATCGACTTTGTGACCGTGGGCTCAGGCATTGAATTGGCCGAAGCCGTGGCTAAGAAAATCGGGCCAAAATGCAACATCGCGGTGTTTCGCAATTATGGCACTGCCCAACTACATGCCGACCACATGGAATTGGAGTTTGTGGGAGCGCGTCGCGAGTCGTATAACCGCAATTCGCGCAACCCGATAGTGGAAGACGGCACCCTTGACGATGACATTGCACGGCGCGATTTCACCATCAACGCAATGGCTATCAGCGTCAATGGAGAGTCGTTCGGCGAGTTGGTCGACAAGTACGATGGAATTGGCGACATCGAGCGTCGTATCATTCGCACACCGCTCGACCCGGACATCACCTTTAGCGACGACCCGCTGCGCATGATGCGAGCAATACGGTTTGCCACTCAGTTGCAATTCACTATCTATCCTGAAACTCTTGAAGCCATTACCCGCAATGCCGAGCGCATCAAAATCATCACACCCGAGCGTATCAAAGACGAGTTGATGAAGATAATGCGTTCGCCCAAGCCTTCAATCGGCTGGGAACTCTTGCAGCAGACAGGCTTGTTGGCCATCATCTTGCCCGAACTTGATGCCCTGCGCGGAGTGGAAGTGGTGAATGGACGCGGTCACAAAGATAATTTTGCCCACACTATGCAGGTGCTCGATGCTGTGGCCGAACGCTCCGACAAGGAGTGGCTGCGCTGGGGCGCTTTGTTCCACGATATTGGCAAGCCGCTTACAAAGCGCTTCGACCCGGCCATCGGTTGGACTTTCCATAATCACAACTTCATCGGCTCAAAAATATTGCCACGTATTTTCCGTCGCTTGCACTTACCATTGGGCGGCGAGATGCGATATGTGCGCAAGTTGGTGGAACTGCACATGCGACCGATTGCGTTGGTTGAAGATGAAGTGACCGACAGCGCCGTGCGCCGACTGATGAATTATGCCGAAGAGGATCTTGAAGACCTTATGATCTTGGCCCGTGCCGACATCACCAGTAAAAATGAGGCCAAGAAACAACGTTTTCTCGACAATTTCGACTTGGTGGAAGAAAAATTTGTGGATATTCGCAAGAAAGATGCCGAGTTGGCCTACAAAAACCCGGTAGATGGCAACGAAATTATGCACATTTTCGGGCTGAAACAATCGCCGTTGGTGGGTTATTTCGCCAAGAACCTCAAACAAGCCATCAAAGACTGCGAAATCGAGGAAACTCGCGAAGCAGCCATTAAATACCTATATGTTTTGGGCGAACGAGCCGGTATTCAGCCGGTAAATCCGCCTCTTTATCCAATAGATACCGACCAATGTACTACATCACCAAACGATTAGAAATATCAGCGGCACACCGCTTGGAACTTGACTATCAGAGTAAGTGTGCCAACCTCCACGGCCACAATTGGATAGTGACCGTGCATTGTCGTGCCGCTCAACTCAATCAAAACGGTATGGTGACCGATTTTACGCACATCAAATCGCAAATTACCGACCGCTTGGACCATGCGTGCCTCAACGATGTGTTGCCATTCAATCCCACTGCTGAAAACATTGCTCGCTGGATTTGCGACAATGTAGAAAATTGTTATCGTGTAGAAGTGCAAGAAAGCGAAGGCAATGTAGCCGCTTATGAAAAAGACCTATAAAGTCAACGATATATTCTATTCACTGCAAGGCGAGGGGTTCTGGACCGGCACCCCGGCAGTGTTTGTGCGCTTGAGCGGATGTAATTTGCAATGTCCGTTCTGCGATACTGACCACTTCGACGGGCGCCGGTTGTCGGCAGAAGAGATAGTGGACGCCGTGAAAGAATTCCCGGCCTCACATGTAATCGTCACCGGCGGCGAACCGGCAATGCAAATCGATGCCACATTGGTGGAGGCTTTGCATAGTGCCGGATTGTATATTCATATTGAAACCAATGGCACATTGCCTTTGCCCGAAGGAATTGATTGGGTGACTTGCTCGCCCAAAACCTCGCGCTTGGGCATCACTCGTGCCAACGAACTGAAGTATGTGTTCCAAGGCCGAGATATGGAGCCGCTTTTCAACATTATTGAGGCCGATTATCATTTCCTTCAACCTTGTTCGGGTGAGAATATCGACGAAACGGTGGCTTACGTGTTGGAATATCCTCATTGGAGCCTATCGTTGCAAACACACAAACTAATCGACATAAAATGAACCGCTTAGCCATATTTTTTGTCTTCGTTTTGAGCGTTATCACCGCGAAATCGCAAAGCGACACATTGGTGTCGTTGGTGTGCACATCGCCCGGCACTGAAATCTACGAACTCGAAGGCCATGCCGCTATCCACTTGCGATTGGATGCCGACCGCGATTTTGTGATAAGTTATGGCCAATTCGACTTCAATTCGCCTAATTTCGTGTATCGATTTGTAAGCGGTCAAACCGATTACCATGTGGCACTATATCCTTGGTCCTCATTTATTTATCAATACCAATATCAAGGCGCTGAGCGCACCATTATCGAACATCCAATAAAACTTACGGGCGATGAAGTGCTGCGGCTTGCCGCTCTCTTGGAAGAAAATTTGCGTCCCGAAAATCGCGAGTATCGCTATAATTATGTCAAAGATAATTGTGCCACGCGTCCGCTTCAAATGATAGAGCGCACAATCGGGCGCGAGATAGCCCTCGGCCCTGCGCCGGAGCCGTTTTGCGAGGGCGCGACGACCTTCCGCGATGTGATGCGCTATTATCATCGCAATTATCCGTGGTATCAATTCGGTATTGACATTTGCCTCGGAAGCGGCATCGACTATCCGCTGTCGCGTCGCGAGATGGCTTTTGCACCCACGATTTTGACCTCTATGCTCACTCCCGATGCCGACAGCATTGTGGGTGAGGCGCGTGTGTATGAACCCGAAAGTGTTGTAACATCGTTGCCTACACCGTGGTATCTGTCGCCCATATTTGTATGCTATGTGTTCTTCGTTATTGGCTTGTGGGTCACTATCAGGCAATTGCGCACGGGCAAACAGCCTCGCGTGTTTGATACATTCTATTTTGGAGTGAAATTTTTGTGTGGCATTTTGGTCACATTCCTCATTTTTGTGTCCGTGCACGAAGCCACTTCGCCCAATATGTTGCTAATGTGGCTCAACCCCTTGGCAATCATCCCCTGCATTTTCTTGTGGATAAAATCGGCAAAAAAAGCGGTAAATTGCTATCATTTTTGTAACTTTGCACTCGTATTTGCGATGTGTGCCGTTTGGCCGCTGCAAAATCAAGTGGCAAATGCTGCTTTTTGGCCCATTATTTTCACTGATTTGATGCGTTCCGGCACCCATATCTACCTCTTTATTAAGGAAAAACGTGATGAAAAATAACGACCGACACTCATATATGCCTCGCTTGGTTGTGGCCCTGATTACCTCGGTGGCTGCAATCGCTGCTTCGGCCGCTACTCCGGTGCGTCCGCAGTTGGTGGTAGGTATAATGATTGATGGTCTCGATACCCAATATCTCGACCTTTTGCGTGAGCAGTTCGGAGCCGGCGGTTTCAATCGCTTGCTCTCGCAAGGAGTAGTGATAGCCAATGCCGATTACGGCACTAACCTCGATGCTACCGCTGCCACGGCGGTGCTTATGACAGGCGCTTCGCCATCGACCACATCAATCACGTGCAGCGAAGTGTATAATCGCGACAAGATGCGGGCGGTGCAAGCCCTGTTCGACCCCGAGGTGATGGGTAATTACACTACCGACACATTCTCGCCGCGCGGTCTTGAAGTGAGCACGCTGGCCGACGAGGTGCGGATAGCCGGAGGTGGTGTGACACGCGTCTATGCCATTGCGCCCGACGCTCCCGAAGCCATTTTGATGGCCGGCCACAGCGCGAATTGCGCCTTCTGGCTCGACCGACGCAACGGCAACTGGGCCACGTCGACCTTCTATCGCGATGTGCCGGCGATGCTGAGCGTGCGCAATCGTCGCGAACACCTCTCAACTCGTTTGGACACTATGCAGTGGACGCCGTTTAAGGCGGTCGACCACTATCCCGGGTTGCCCGAGCATCTCACTCACTATCCATTTAGATATGTGTTCCCCGGTGGCAAGGCCGAGCGCTACGATATGTTTGTGGCTTCGCCGATGTTCAATACCGAGGTGACCAACTTTGCCGGTGCACTCATTTCCGATATGCATTTGGGCAAAGCCGACGGAGTGGATATGATTAATATTGTCTACACCCTCCATCCCTACGACTATACCCGAAATTACGACAATCGCTACGAACTGATTGATGCCTATCTGCGCCTTGACGCCAATCTCGAGCGGTTGTTTGCAATGGTTGATGCCTCAGTAGGTATGGACCGCTCGCTGTTCTTCGTAGCAGCCACGCCTCCGTCGGGTCGTTCGCGTCGCGACGATGAGCAGTGGAATATACCATACGGTGAATTTTCCACTAAAAAGGCCAAGTCGTTGCTCAACCTTTATCTTATGGGCAAATATGGCAACGGCGAGTGGGTTAGCGCATATCACAACGGCCAATTTTACCTCAATCTCAAACTTATCAACGACACAAACCTCGATGCTGCCACCGTGCGCACCGATGCCGCATCTTTCCTGACTCGCATGAGCGGTGTCGACCGCGTGTATACCCTCGAAGAGGTGATACTCGGACGCGGCGAAGAGCGCCTCGAAGGTATGCGTCGCAATATCTATGCCCCCACGGCCGGCGACCTCTATGTTGAAATTGACCCCGGATGGGAATTAGTCGACGATATCGACCGCCCGGCCCCTGAAAATCGCATCCATTATGTGAAACGTGTGGTCACAGCCACTGCACCGGTGTTCATTTTAGCACCGAATGTGGATGCGCGCACCATCGACACCCCGGTCGACATCCGTTTTGTGGCACCGACTGTGGCGCGGTTGCTTCGCATTCGTTCGCCCAATGCTGCAGCGCTGCCCGCGTTGCTATTTTGAGCGTAATTACCCTCATTTCGCGGCTTTTATACCTCTAAGATAGTGATTATCAGCAAAATTTTCACTATCTTTGCACATTCTTTTTATCCATTGCTAACAAATAACAAAAATATATGTCAATCATTTCGATTATTCAAAGCATTTTCGGCTCAAAGGCGCAGCGCGACAACAAGGCGTATCGCGACTATGTGAACACGAAAATCAATGTTCTCACCGACGAATTTAAGGCTCTCTCCAACGATGAGTTGCGCCAACGTGTGGCCGATATCCGCCAAGCCGTGCACAACTCTGTGGCCGATAAAGAGGCCGAAATCAAGCAAATCCGCGAGGAAATAGAAAAAACCAAAATGGAACTTCGCGCTCCTTTATGGACTAAAATCGACCATATCGAAGCCGATATCAAGAAAATTATCGACGAACAACTCGAAAAATATCTTCCCGAAGTGTTTGCCGGTGTGCGCGAGGCCGCTCGCCGCTTTGCCGGCAACGAAACCGTGGTGGTGACCGCCAACGACCTCGACCGCGAACTCGCCGGCCAAGGCAAAGATTTCGTGGAAATCGATGGCGACAAAGCCATCTGGCACAACCATTGGATGGCCGGCGGCAATGAAATCACCTGGGATATGGTGCACTACGACGTGCAACTGATCGGTGGTAAAGCCCTTTTCGAAGGTAAAATTGCTGAAATGGCCACCGGTGAAGGTAAAACATTGGTGGCTACCCTGCCGGTGTTCCTGCGTTCGCTCTCCGGTCGTGGTGTGCACGTGGTGACTGTCAACGACTACCTCGCCAAGCGCGACTCGGAATGGATGGGTCCGCTATATCAATTCCTCGGTTCGACCGTCGACTGCATTGACAAGCATCAACCCAACTCGCACGAGCGCCGCGCCGCTTACGCTTGCGACATTACCTACGGTACAAACAACGAGTTCGGCTTCGACTACCTCCGCGACAATATGGTGATGTCGCCCGACGATAAGGTGCAACGCAAACCCTACTTCGCCATCGTCGACGAGGTCGACTCCGTGCTCATCGACGATGCCCGTACACCCCTTATCATCTCCGGTCCCGTGCCTAAGGGCGAAGAACAATACTTCGACGAGTACAAAAACAATGTAAACAATGTGGTGCAAGCCCAGCGTCGTTTGGTCAACCAAATTTTGGTGGAAGCAAAGGATAAAATCGCTTCCGACGACAAAGAAGTGCGCAAAGAAGGTGCGCTTTTGCTCTTCCGCGCTTTCAAGGGCCTGCCTAAATATCCGCCGCTGATTAAATTCCTCAGCCAAGACGGTATGAAGAACCTCTTGCTCGAAACTGAGGCTCACTATCTCCAAGACAACGCTCGCGAGATGCCCATTGTCACCGATCCCCTCTACTTCGTTATCGACGAAAAGAACCGCTCGGTGGAACTTACCGATAAGGGCCTCGACGAACTCACCGGCAAATCCAACGACCCAACCTTCTTCGTGCTCCCCGACATCGCCGCTCAACTTAGCGAACTCGAACTCATCCAAGATAAAGAAGAACGCCAAACTCAGAAGGACAAAGTCATGGCCGACTATGCCATCAAGAGCGAACGTGTGCACACCGTGAACCAATTGCTCAAAGCATATACTCTCTTCGAAAAAGATGTGGAATATGTAATCGACGACAACAAAATCAAGATTGTCGACGAGCAAACCGGCCGTATCATGGAAGGCCGACGCTACTCCGACGGCCTTCACCAAGCAATCGAAGCAAAAGAAGGCGTGAAAGTGGAAGCCGCTACCCAAACTTTCGCCACCATCACCTTGCAGAACTACTTCCGTATGTACTACAAGTTGGCCGGTATGACCGGTACGGCCATCACCGAAGCCGGCGAATTTTGGGATGTGTACAAACTCGAAATCGTCCAAATCCCCACCAACCGCCCTGTGGAACGTGTGGATATGAACGACCGCGTGTACCGCACCAAGAAAGAGAAGTACAAAGCCATCATCCGCGAAATCGAACGCCTCCACGCCATTGGACGCCCCGTGTTGGTCGGCACCACCTCCGTGGAAATCTCCGAGTTGCTTTCGCGCATGCTTACCATCGCCAAGATACCCCACAACGTGCTCAACGCCAAACTCCACCAACGCGAAGCGGAAGTTGTGCGCCTTGCCGGTCAGCCAGGTGCCGTCACCATCGCTACCAACATGGCAGGCCGTGGTACTGACATCAAGATACCGCAGGAAGTCAAGGATATGCAAGACCCCGCCATCACCAAAGACAAGTTAGTGGGCGGTTTGGCTATCATCGGCACCGAACGCCACGAATCCCGCCGCGTCGACCGCCAATTGCGTGGCCGTTCCGGTCGTCAAGGCGACCCCGGTTCATCGGTGTTCTTCGTGTCGTTCGAAGACCAACTCATGCGTATCTTCGCCTCCGACACCGTGATGAAAATGCTCGACCGCCTCGGCTTCAAAGAAGACGAAATGCTCGAACACAAAATGGTGTCGAACGCCATCGAAAAAGCGCAACGCCGCGTAGAAGAAAACAACTACGGCATCCGTAAGCGCCTGGTGGAATACGACGACGTGATGAACAATCAGCGCAACGTAATCTACACCCGTCGCCAGCACGCCCTCGACGGCGAACGCCTCGCCAACGATATCGCCAACGTGATTGAAGATACCGTGGCCGACGTAATCTCGCGCTTCGAAGCCGATTTCGCTCTGCTCACCACCGAAATCTATCGCGTATTCTCTATCGAACCACCATTCACACAAGAAGAATACATGAACCTCGATACCGACGAGCGCATCGAACGCCTCCAAAAAGCAGTGTTCGAAGCCCAAGAACGCCGCAACGCCAAGATTGTGGATGTGGCTATGCCCGTAATCAACAACCTCATGGCCAACAACGAGTATCGCGGCAAAATCATTGTGCCTATCTCCGACGGCAAACGCGTGTACCACCTGCGCATCGACCTCGACGAAGCAGTCGCCACCAATGGCCAAAACATCATTAAAGAATGGCAAAAGGCCATCTCGCTGGTGTGCATCGACGAATACTGGATGGAGCACCTGCGCGAAGTGGACCAACTGCGCCAATCGGTGCAAAACGCATCCTACGAGCAAAAAGACCCCTTGGTAATCTACAAAATCGAAGCATTCCACCTCTTCCAAGATATGCTCTCGCGCCTCAACATCAAGACACTCAGTTCGCTGATGCGTGCCTTCATCCCCGTGCCCGAGCAGCAAGAGCAATCCGGCGAAGCACCGCGTCCCCAACCGCAAGTGCAACAAGCCGCCCCGGAAATGCCTCGTCGCTATAATTACCAAACCTCCAAGGCCACTCTGCCCGGCGAAGAATCTGCCCAACAACAAGCGCAACGCCGTGCCGCTGCCGCGCCCCAAGGCCAGCAACAGCGCGTCATGCCCATCACCGTTGGCCCGCGCGTAGGCCGCAACGACCCCTGCCCCTGCGGCTCCGGCAAAAAATACAAAAACTGCCACGGCCGCAACGCCTAACCACACCGCCCCCGAAGCAGTAATTATAGAAAAATCTCGCGAAAAACTCGCGAGATTTTTGTTTACATGGATTTTCGTAGGTGAACGCGATGCAACCGTGGAATTGTTGCAGGATAGATGAAGTCCTTCTACTGTATCTTCTGTTATACTGTGATGTACTTTGCTGATCGGTGGGAATTGGCAGGTGGGGTGGGGGATTTGGCGCTTTTGTTGGAGGTTTTGAGAAA
>SFNM01000134.1 GCA_004552725.1 Bacteroidales bacterium
GATGGTGCACTTAACCGAAAGGTTAAAATGCGAGCGTGCTGGAACTGGCAGACAGGCACGTTTGAGGGGCGTGTGTCTTTGGCGTACGGGTTCAAGTCCCGTCGCTCGCATTGTACATGAAGCATTCTGTGTAACATACAGAATGCTTTTTTTGTTTTGCAATTTTTTTGCTAACTTTGTTGAAAATCGAGCAAATGCTGACCGAACCCTCCATATTGATGCTGATGGTCGCCGCCATTTTGGCCGGCGGCGCATTGGTAATGGCCTTTATTCGCGGGGCTGTGGCAGTGATTGTGGCATTTGTGTCAATGATAGTGGCGCATATCAGTGGCGTGGCTTTGTTTGCCACCTCTGACCTGCTGTTTTGGGGCGTTGCGGCTGTCATCGCAGCCGCGGCCGAATACTTTGCCGTGGCGCGTCCGCCTCGCGGCTTGATGCTGTATGCGGCCGGCGGTGCTTTGGCCGGAGCCATCACCGGATTGGCGCTCGGTTCGCGAGCATCAATCATAGTGGCTTCTGCTGTGGCCGCCATCTTGGCTGTCTTGGCTTGGAAGCGCACTCCAGCAGGACGTAACTTCCGCTCGCGCATATCGCCATTACTCTTGGCCACCGTGGGTCTTTGCCCGATTGTGAACTTTACCATTATTATGCTCATCCTCGCTCAATTCATTACCATAAGATGAAACGACTGATATATTTCCTCATTCTCATTATATTATTTGTGGTGCCGACACAGGCTCGCCGCGCCGTCCGCACCACCCTCGGCGCCCCCGACCTCGAAGCAATCCGCACCGCCACCACCGACGAGACCTCGCAATACTACTATCCCACTCTCCTCAAGAAGTTTATGGCCAACGACACCACTATGGACGATGTCGACTTCCAATACTTCTATTATGGCGCTTTCTTCCAGGAGGATTACGACCCTTACCGCCCGCAAACCGACGCCGCCACCCATTCGCAACTCTTGCCTCTTTTCAACAAGCCCCAATGGAGCCGCGCAGAGCGCAAGCAAATTCTCGACCACGCCGAACGATGCTTGGCCGACATCCCAACAAACTTGCGCCAACTCACCAATCGCATCTACGTCTACGAGCAAAACGGCAAAGTGGACCTCGCTCGTATCTGGCAATATAAACTCAACCATCTGCTGCTGGTAATTGCTTCTTCCGGCAACGGCCTCTCGCCTGAAACCGCTTGGATTGTGGTGTATCCGCAAGATGAGTATGACTTCCTCAACCTCAGTGGCATCACCGCTAAAGACCAGCAATTTACCCCTCCGTATTGCGATTACATATTGGTCAATCGCAAAAACGACTCCGGCCCCGAAGGATATTACTTCAATATCGCCGAACTCATTCGCCAATATTACATCAAACACCCATCGGAAGCCGCCGACGCTCAGTTGCCCGATAACGAGCTCGAAGATGATACTCCTCCAACCGAACCTCAACCTGAACCCGAATCTGAAGAATGAAACGCATCGCTCTCGCTCTCTCGGCTACAATGCTGTTTTTCACAGCATTAGCCACCGTATATACGCCGAAGTCGGTGCCAAATGTCCATGTGGCCGACCGCGAACAATTTATTGCCGACCCCGACAACTTGATAGCGCCGGCCGAGCGCGACTCAATCAATGCCGTGCTCAAATCGCTACGCCAATCCACCACGGTCGAGGCGATGATAGCCGTTGTGGGCGAAATCGACCCCGCATACGATGAAAATCAGTTCGCCACCGAACTTTTCGAGCAATGGGGCTTGGGCAAGAGTGATAAAGACAACGGCCTGCTCATTTTTGCAGCGATGGACTTGCGTCGTGTGGTTATCCGCACCGGCCGCGGCATCGAAGGCGTATTGCCCGACGCGGTTTGTGCTCGTATCATTCGCAAAGTCATAGTGCCCGCAATGCGCCAAGGGCAACCCGGCCAAGCACTCCTCGGAGCGGCCACGGTAGTAGGGCAAATTCTCACCGACCCCGATGCCGCCGATGAAATCATATCCGCTCAACGCGATGCCGACCAAGGCGGAGGCAATAGCGACATCTCCGGCTTCCAAATCTACATGGCGATGGCCGCTTTCTTGGCTTTCCTTATGCTGGCTTGCCTATTGATACGCCTTTGGACGCTCGCCGGAAGCAGCGACCATAAAAAATACAACGCGATGATAACTTGGCGCGACCCGATGCTCATTTTTACCTTCTTGGGCGTAGGCCTGCCGTGTGTTGCCACCATACCCCTGCTGTTGATGCTCAACCATTGGCGCAATCACCCCCGCCGTTGCCCTAATTGCAAGGCCAAGATGCACCGCCTCGACGAAGAGAGCGACAACGCGTATCTCACTCCCGCTCAAGACCTTGAAGAGCAAATCGGCTCGGTCGACTACGACGTGTGGCTCTGTCCGCAGTGCAACGAAACCGACATTCTGCCCTATCAAAACCACAACGACCGCAAGCACATAGAATGTGACGTATGCCACGCACGCACCGCTCATTTGGTGAAAGCGCGTGTGTTGTTGCGCCCCACATCCACCCAAAAAGGCCGCGGAGTGCGCGTGTATGAGTGTCGCAACTGCCACGCCACATTTGAAAAGCCTTACGACATCGACCCTACCGGCGGCGATGCCGGTTCCGCTATGCTGGCCGGTGCCGTAATCGGCAGCGCCCTCGGCGGCCATGGCCGCTCCGGAGGCGGGTCAATTGGCGGCGGCTTTGGCGGCGGTTTCACCTCCGGTGGCGGAGCCTCCGGCGGCTGGTAATTCCGCCTTTATACTCAGTCGATGAGGGTAATAATAAACGCGGGGGAGGTGATGCCTCCCCCGCGCGGTATTTAGGTTGGTGCGGTTATTTGCGGGTATAGTCGAGTGAGAATAATGTTCGTGGGCCTCTGGATACTATCTTGGCCAGATCGTCACCGGAGAATGAGGCAGTATTCTCGTTGGACACTGACTTGAGAATGGAGGTGATGCCATTAGCGTATACGCCGTTGACGTTGAGCGAGTGCTTTTGCCACAGGATGATTTTGGCGTCGGCGGCATACTCCGGCAGGTTGGCCTTGGGGGTAGCAGTCACCACGCAGGTGAAGTGCTTGGGCTGGTTGGAGGTAAACGTTTTGTTGACAGTCCAGGTGGTAGTGTTGATTGATTCGCTGTGGTGCTCGTCGTCGAAGGAGTAGTCGGCCACCAAGTCGTAGATGGCGAGGTAGTCGTCGCTAACGGTGAGCGAGTAATCAGCGATGATTGATTTGTAGCCCTTTTGTTCGGGCACGTCGGGATCGTCGTTGTCGTCGCTGCAGGCGGCAAGAGCGGTGCAGGCAGTGAGGGCGATAACGATCGCCATAGCCTTGAAAATCATTGATTTGTTCATGACAGGAATAGATATTTAATTAAAAAATTGGGTGTTTGATTACAAAAATTATGTCAGCCATAGCTTCATAGTTATCACCTTTAAATGTAAATGAGATTGTCTTGAGCGAGGACTGATTGAAATTGTCTATGTAGCTGTCAACCTTGGTCTTGATAAGATCAAAGTCGCGTTTTAGTTTCCACGACTGCTCCGGTTGGGCGGCATCTACCAATATAAGATAGATGCGATTCTCAGCACCGAAGCGCATTTCGCCTTGATTCTCGTAAAGCCACTTCATTAGCGGCTCGGGATTATCCTGAATATGGCGGATAATTTCGTTTTGAGCGCTAGCCAATTCCTTTATGACGTCTGTGTGTCCGGCGTTTGTTAACTTCTCGATAGTCTCGGTGATAGCTGTACGAGAGTTGTTGAAAATCGGGACGTTTAAAGCGGCCGCTTGCCGTTTGAGCCATTGCTGAAGGGAACAGCCTAATCGCTCGCTTAACAGTTTGGTTAAGTACTCATTTGGCAAGTAAGTCACTTTCAGGTC
>SFNM01000038.1 GCA_004552725.1 Bacteroidales bacterium
ATGCCATCGCACCAACTATCGTAGCCACAATCGTTGTAATAGCAAAAATTAAACTGAGTGTAAAGCCCATCTGTAGGGTTATAATCAGTCATCGGTTTCCATTTGTGGTAACTCGTTGTGGCATACTCCACTTCCGGAGTATCTTCAGCAGCCTGGACCAACAAGCACTGCGACATTAAGCATATCAGAGCCAACACTCTGACAACGCTATTCTTATGATAATTATCAATACAATGTTGAAAGTTTTTCATATTAATCTAAGGAAAAATTATCATTTTCAATCATTTTCTTTTAAAGCCATTTTACATAGCGACGCAAATTTAGCAAAAATAATTGAAAATTCAACAAATCCGCCAAAAAAATACATAAAATAATACAAACGCCTCTCGGCCTATTCAGTCGAGAGGCGTTTGTGCCCGAAGCGGGACTCGAACCCGCACAGCCGCAATGGCCAAGGGATTTTAAGTCCCTCGTGTCTACCATTCCACCATTCGGGCCGGCTTTGCGAGTGCAAAGGTACATATTTTTTGTCACCCCACCAAATTTATTTTTTCATCTAAGGCTATTTTCGCCATTTTTTTGTAATTTTGCATCGCAATCACATCATTGATTGCGCATCAAAAAATAATTCAAGCATTATATGAACGTAGTAGTATATGATCCTGGGCATATAAGTCCCAATCTATTGCCTATCACCTACACTCGTCCGGTGGGCGATATTCGCGTAGGCATTTCCACTATGGCCGAGCGCTGGCAAGCGTTTCTGCCCGGCGACTATTCGTGGGGCTCAGCCGATTATTTGTGTGAACTCTTTCCTGCGCCCGACCATATTGATAATGACACACTATTTGTGGCCGGCAACATTGTGGCCACCGCTTCGATAGCACACGCAGTGAAAATGCTTGAGCCCGGCCAACGCCTTGTGGCCGGCGATATTGAGATAGCCTATCGCGGTGAACGGCCCACGATGGATGTGCCCTACCCCGAGTCGGTGCTTTCGCTTCAGCACGTTTACGATATTTTCACTCTCAACGACCAAGTGTTGGCTCAAGACTTTGAGCGCCTCACCGCGGGACGAAAGTCAGCCCCGATTGACCCGAGCAACACGGTGCTGGGCGACCCGTCGATGCTTTTCATCGAAGAAGGCGCCTCAATAGAGTGCGCCACTATCAACTTGCGCGAAGGTCCGGTATATATTGGTCGCGATGCCATCGTGATGGAAGGATGCAACTTGCGCGGGCCGATTGCGCTATGCGAGCATGCGCAGGTGAACATGGGCGCACGTATCTATGGAGCCACTACGATAGGGCCTTATTGCAAAGTGGGCGGAGAGTTGCACAATGTAGTGATGTGGGGCTATTCTAACAAAGCGCACGACGGCTTCCTTGGTAATGCCGTCATCGGCCAATGGTGCAACCTTGGTGGCGGCACCACCGCCTCTAATCTCAAAAACGACTACACCGAAGTGAAGTTGTGGAACTATCCCGCCGGACGCTTCTTGCGCACCGGGCTTCAATTCTGCGGCTTGATTATGGGCGATCACAGCAAGTCGGCCATCAACACTTCGTTCAACACGGCCACTGTAATCGGCGTGGGGTGCAACATCATCAGTGAAGGAATGCCACGGGTGTTTATTCCATCGTTCAGCCGCGGCGGCACTGCCGGTTTCGACAATGTGAACCTCAACGAGTTCTTTGCCGTGGCACAGCGCGTAATGGCACGGCGCAACTGCGAGTTGACCGATGCTCACCGTCGTTTGTTCCAATATATCAACGAATACGCCGACAATTTTAAGTAATTTGTTTTTTTGCAGAATAATTGCTACATTTGCAAAAAAATCAATCACAGTAAACTATGACACCTGCTACACTTATACTCGTGCCCGGTTTTTTGGGCAATCTGCGCGGATTTGAGTGGATTATCATCTTAGTGGTGGTGCTTCTGCTCTTCGGTGGGAAGAAAATACCTGAATTGATGCGAGGCATCGGCAAGGGCGTCCATTCCTTCAAGCAAGGGCTCAACGAGGCGCGCGAAGAAATCAACAAGCCGGTAGAGCCGGCAACCGACGACAAAGCCAAAGCCGAAGATACAAAGAAATAAGTTTTGGCTGAACAAGAACTAACCTTTTGGGAGCATATCGATGCCATGCGTCGAGTGCTTTTCCGCATAGCCGCCGTGGTATTTGGCCTCGGCATTGTGGCATTTTGCCTTATGCCGTGGATTTTCGACCACATAGTGATGTGGCCGTGCCGAAGCCAATTTCCCACATATCAACTACTTGACAATATGGCCGGTATGGGAATATTTACTCCCGAAGGGGCTTCTATCGACTTTCAGCCCGAACTCATCACTACCGAATTGGCCAGCCAATTTTTTATGCACGTATCAGCCTCGTGTTGGACCGCTGCAATAGTGGCTTTTCCGGTGATAATCTACCAATTATGGGGGTTTGTGTCGCCCGGGCTTTATCCTCGCGAACGTCGCGGGGCCGCGCGAGCATTTGTGGCCGGCAATATCATGTTCTACATCGGAGCCGCTGTAGGCTACTTTGTAGTATTTCCTTTGGCGCTACGCTTTTTAGCGACATATAGCCTGAGCGAGGTAATCCATCCGATGATTACCTTGGAGTCGTATATGGATAATTTTTTTATGCTGATGCTGGCTATGGGAGCAGTGTTTGAATTGCCTTTAGTGGCGTGGCTTTTAGGTAAAATGGGGTTACTTACACGCGGCTTCTTCAACCGATGGCGGCGCCATGCCATCGTGGTGCTTCTCATTGCGGCGGCACTGATTACCCCAACAGGCGACCCGTTCACCCTCTCGGTAGTATTCTTCCCTCTCTACATTCTTTGGGAGTTCGGTGCATTGCTCGTGCCAAAATCACCTTCACCTTAAAAACTATCTAACACCCTATACCTTACCATGAAAAAACTCGGACTCTTACCGCGCATTCTTATCGCAATAGCATTGGGCATCGGTGCCGGATTTCTCTTGCCGCAATGGGCAGGGAGAATTTTCGCCACTTTCAATCAGATTTTCTCTCAATTCCTGTCGTTTATCATCCCGCTGCTGATCTTAGGATTGGTGGCGCCGGCCATTGCCGATTTGGGTAAACGCGCCGGCAAAATGCTTCTCGTCACCGTAGGCATAGCATACGCAATGAGCGTGGCCGTGGGATTGCTCACCTACGGAGTATCGTACCTCACCTTTCCGAGCATAGTTCAGGCAGGAGCCGTAACCTCCGACGGTGCCGGTGACTTGGCTCCCTATTTCTGCATTGATATACCACCGGTAATGGCCGTGATGACCGCCTTGATATTGGCCTTCACATTAGGGCTTGGTGCCGCACAATTGGAAAGCGGCGGACTGCGACGCGGTATTGACGATTTGCGACGAGTAATCGTGATGGTTATATCCAAAGTGCTTATTCCCTGTTTGCCTCTTTATATATTCGGTATTTTCCTAAATATTGCATATAGTGGCACGGCGGGCACGGTCATTGCTACTTTTGCCGGAATTATCGGGGTGATATTGGCGCTGCAAGTTGTGGTGCTGATTGCCCAATTCTCCTTAGCATCGCTATTCTCCGGGTTGAACCCGCTAAAAGCCTTGTGGCGTATGCTTCCGGCCTATTTCACCGCATTAGGCACGCAATCATCGGCAGCAACTATCCCCGTAACTTTGCGCCAAACCATCTCGCTGGGTGTAAATCCGGATGTTGCGGGATTTTCAGTGCCATTGTGTGCCACAATTCACATGTCGGGTTCAATAATGAAGATAGTGTCGTGTTCCATAGCCATATTGATGCTCAGCGGCGGCGATTACTCATTGGGATTATATGCCGGCTTCATCGCTATGCTTGCCATCACCATCGTGGCCGCGCCGGGTGTGCCGGGTGGAGCCATTATGGCATCGCTGGGGTTGCTATCCTCAATGTTGGGCTTCTCAGATGCCGACAACGCATTGATGATAGCCATCTACATTGCAATCGATAGTTTTGGCACAGCCTGCAATGTCACCGGTGATGCGGCCATCGCTCAAATAGTCGACCGCATTTTCCGCGGCAAGGCTATCGCCGCTTGATACAGAATATTTTCACACGTCACACAATTATACGTGGATCCAAGACAGTAGTGACTCGTATCGACCACTAAACCGGAGCCACCAATTGCGTGGTTCCGGTTTTTTTGAAAAAAAAATACAAATTTGATAAAGAAGTGATTTTTAAAAAATAATTGCAATTTGTTTTGCAAAATTGAGATTTTTCGCTAAATTTGCATCGTTTTATACATCTTTGCAGAGATTTTTTCATCAACCTATCTATGCCATGAAAAACATTTTTTGTTTTTCACGCATAAAATCACTTACTATCTCATCTTTAATCACTACCATGAAGCATCTTCTTATAGCACTATTAGCTCTAATTGGGCCATTTTCCGCCTTGAGCACCGACTTTCAGTGGGGAAATGCCACAGTGTATTTCCTTATCACCGACCGCTTCTGCAATGGAGATACGTTGAACGACTGCAACTACGGGCGCATCAACGATTATGGCTCGGAACAACTCAATGCAGCCACATTCCATGGTGGCGACTTTGCAGGGCTGTTGCAAAAAGCACGCGAAGGCTACTTCACCGATTTGGGCATCGACGTGGTGTGGATGACCGACGTTTACGAACAAATCCACGGCTGGATGAGCGGTAGCGGAGCCATCAACGACTTTCCTCACTATGGCTATCACGGATACTACCCTTTGGATTACACTCAAATCGATAAGAATTACGGCACCGTGGAGGAATTCCGCGCTTTAGTCGACGAACTTCATCGACAAGGTATTCGCGTGATGCTCGGCGCCAACATCAACGACCCGGGGTATCCCACGCTCCTCGATGCCGTGCAACTTGGCTTTGCCGACACCGGCCTCACTGAAGCCCAAGCCACCCAACATATCCGCGACTGGAGTTACGACTTTTTCTATGCCAACCGACTAAACTGGAACGGGTGGTACGACCGCAAGTGGGTGCGTATGCCCGACGAAGGTTGGGACGAAACCAACCCCTTGCAAGCCACTCTTTTCGGCATGCCCGATTTCAAAGATGAAAACACTGAAATCGCTTCTATTCCCGATTTCCTCAAACGCAAATGGCAAAGCGAGGGCACAGCCAACGACCCTTGGGTAAACCCTTCGGCACGTCCGCTTCGACTCGACCAACCATTGGCTCCCATTCAATATGTGATTGGATGGATTGCTTCGTGGGTGGAAGAATTTGGCATCGACGGCTTCCGTTGCGACATAGTGGAGAATGTACACACCTACCGCTGGCGCGAACTATATGATGCGTGCAACCTCGCCCTCAACCGATGGCGCTTGGCCCACCCCGATGACCCCGCTTCGAAATGGACCGACCCGGTGTATTTCACCGGCGACTTCGACCATGCCAACATTGACCGCAAACCCGAATATGCTCAAGCCGGCTTTTCAAGCATGGTAAATTTTTACTTACCCAAACGCGGCGACCTCGATGCAATCGTCCACACCTGGCAAGCATACGCCGATAGCGTGCAAGCCTACAGCGACTGGATGCCCTTCAGTTACCTCAACAACTCCTACCACCGCGATGCCGATCCCGACCGCATGATTGATTGCGCCACTTGCTTGCTTCTATCGCCGGGCGTGGCTCAAGTGTTCTATGGCGATGAAACCGGGCGCAAACTCTCCGATGCCCGCTTCAATGTCGACTCCGACCAAGCCTTCCGTTCTGATATGGACTGGAACGATGTTGACTCTGTGCGCCTACGCCATTTCCAACGTTTGGGACAAATCCGCCGCGCACATCCCGTCATCGGCACCGGCAAACAAACCACCATCGACGTGCACACCTGCGCTCGCTGCAACGACGACGAGACTCTGATTATCCACGTTGACGCCTTGCCGGAAGTGCCCATTCCCGTTGCGTCCTTTTTCCCTAACGGCACCAAAGTCGTCGACCTCTACACCGGACAACAAGCCGCTGTAGCCAACGGCCACGTATCATTCCCCTCCTACCCTCACCGCGTAGCCGTCGTCGCTCCCGTTCTTCCATAACCTCCCCTCTCTCGTTTATTCGCTGAGGGATTATGCGAAGGCGAGGAGGTAGGTGGTGTAGCCGATGTAGGTCAATAGTAAGATGATGCCTTCCACGCGGTCGAAGCGTTTGGCTCCGAATGTGAATACAAACACAAACACCAATGCCAACGAGATGAGCATCATCAAATAGTCAAACATTCCCACCACGTTGATTTGAATGGGTGCAGCCACCGACGACACACCCAATATCATCAAGATATTGAACAAGTTAGAGCCAAGCACATTGCCCATAGCCAATTGGGCATTGTGCTTGCACGCTGCTACAACTGAGGTAATCAACTCCGGCAGCGATGTACCGACGGCCACTACCGTGATGGCAATGGCTGCTTCGCTCATTCCCCAGGCCTTCGCGCAAGCCACTGCGCCTTTGAGAAACAACTGTCCGCCTCCAATCAAGGCCCCCAACGACACCACGGCAATTGCACAAAGAACCGCTATATGAAAACGGTCGAACGCAGTGGTTTGATTAGATGTATCATCCTCTGTATCAACATTTTTGCGGTCAGAGCGCACTACATATATCATATACGAAGCAAACAGCACCAACAGCAGTGCGCCATCCAATCGCGACAAACGGTTATTGCTCGCACCAAATAGCATCGCATCATTGGCCAATATAAGCATTATCAACGTGGCAAACAACGCGAAGGGCAGGTCGCGCCGATACGTGGCACGGTCGAACAAAAATGGTGAAATTGCCGCCGTAGCACCTAATATCAGCAACACATTGGTGATATTCGAACCAATCACATTACCTACGGCCAAATCGCCGTGTCCGCTGAGTGCGCCCGATAATGATATGAGCAATTCCGGCGCCGAAGTACCCATACCAACGATGGTCAATCCAATCACGAAATTCGATAACCGAGCACGACGAGCAATCGCCACCGACGCTTCAACCATATAATTTGCTCCGCCCAGCAGCAATGCCAAGCCCAATATTAAGTATAAATATATCATATTTGAGTGCTTGTAAAAAATTTTCCATCGCAAAGTTAGGAAAAATCCTCAAAATCGCCCCTATCATTGGCAAAAATTCCGTAACTTTGCAAAATAATCCACGATGTTTCCAAAATGAAAATATTTTCAACCCACGAAATAAACGAAATCGCAAAACTAACCCTCGCCGAGAGCAACCTTAGCGAGCAGCAGTTTATCGAAATATTAGGCGAGTCTTTAGCCACCGAAATCATCACTTCGATGATACCAGAGCATCGCTTGGTGATGTTCGCCGGCCCGGAACGATGCGGTGCTTACACTCTTGCAGCCGCCCAGCAACTCATTATGCAAGGCTACAACCCGCAAGTGATACTCTTTAATATTGGTGGCAACCGTCTATCATCACAATGCAAACTCATGCTCGAAAACATACGCTCTGCCTGCGGAGATGATGCGGTGAATGAAATCACCGAGATGCAATTTGCGTTGCCCGACCTTTCTACAGAGGTTACCGCCATCGACGGTATCTTCGGCACCGAGCGCACAGCCCCATTGCCCGGCGGCTATCAAAGCATCGTGCGATACATCAACGACTCCGGATGTCGTGTAATCTCAATCGACGTGCCGTCCGGTTTGATTGTCGATGCTGTGGAATGTATGATTAGCCGCAACATCATTCATGCCACAATCACCTTGGCCATCGGTATGCCCCGTGTTGCATTCTTTATGCGCGAGAACCACGAACTCTTGGGCACATGGAAAGTGGTACCGGTCGACTACTCTCCCAACGCCATCAAAAAGGCGCCATGGACATTCCGTATGCTCGAGCGTGCCGACATACGTCACTTTTTGCTACCACGCGACCCCTTCGAGTCAAAGGCTGATGCCGGAAGTGCTATACTATTTGCCGGCAGTTACGGCATGATGGGTGCCGCCGTGTTGGCTGCTCGCAGCGCCCTACGCGGCGGATGTGGCAAAGTCACCGTACACTCTCCACGAGTGGGATATTTCACTATGCAAAACTCGGTGCCATGTGCATTGTTCGACTGCGACCCCGGCGATGTGGCTATCACCGAAATCGAGCTCAAGCGCGACTACCAATCCGTGGCCATCGGCCCGGGGCTCGGCACTGCCGATGAAACCATCAACGCGCTCGAAGCATTTCTCAAATTAGCCAACGCCAACTCGCGTCCGTTGGTGCTCGATGCCGACGCTCTCAATTGCATTGCCATCCGCCAAGATATGCTCAAACACATTCCTGTGATGTCGGTGCTCACACCCCATGTAGGCGAATTTGACCGCCTGTTCGGACGTCAACCATCATCCTACGCTCGCCTACTCCGCGCCATGGAAGTGGCATCGGAATTGCAAGTAATAATTATAATCAAAGGGCGTTACAGCGCCATTGTACGACCCGACGGGAAAGTCTACATCAACCCCACCGGCTCACCGGCATTGGCATCGGCCGGCACCGGCGACGTGCTCACCGGCCTATTAGCTTCATTTATGGCGCGCGGAATGAGACCCGAATTTGCCGCTTGCGCTGCGCCCTACGTCCACGGCCTTGCCGGCGAACTTGCCGCTCAAATCCACGGCACATACGGTGTCACCGCCTCTGATGTAATTGACCAAATCGGGCGCGCCATCAAATCAATCATCGAATAACCCTCATCTCCATATATTATGAAACGCATCGCTATTATAGCCCTCGCATTGACCTCAGCCATCGTTGCTGCAGCTCAAACCACCCGACAATTCACCGCCTCACGCGCCAATGAATATGCTTTAGTGTATTCGTTGCCACTTACCGCTGTAGATATCACCATCGAAACCGAGCACTGCCATCGCGTACCCGGAGAGTTTCACAACTATGCCCGCCGACACTTAGCCATCAACAATGCCATCACCGAAGAAGCCACCTCGGTGAACGTGCGCTCCATAACCATTGCCACCCGCGGCATCGCTAACACCTCCAACCAATGGCAAGTGCAGTTCAAATCCGGGGCTGCCGTGACAATGTTGCTCACCGCCGACGGCCGTCCTCTCACCATCAACACCGACCAACCGGCCATCGCTGCTACCCCATTGCTTCCATCCGCTCAAGAGGCGGCTCCAACTCCACTTCAAACTGATGCCGCTCGCCAAGCGATGACTCAAGACATGGTGCGTTCTTCATCCGTATCCAAGCGTGCCGAATTGGCTGCGCAACGCATCTTTGAATTGCGAGATATGCGGTCCGACCTGCTTTCCGGTCAGAGCGACAACCCACCAGCCGACGGCCAAGCCATGCAATTAGTGCTCGACAACCTCGCTCAGCAAGAAGCAGCCCTTACAGCCATGTTTGCCGGCACCGAGCAACGCTATACCAACGTGCGTACCATCACTTTCACACCCGACTCTGATGAAATCGACCACCAAGTGATTGCCCGCATCTCGCCATTCGATGGCATTCTCGATGCAGACAACTTAGCCGGCGCACCGCTCACTCTCTCGCTCGAAATTCTTGAGACCGGCACCCTTCCCGTCAACGAAAAAGGAGAAGTCAAACGCTTCCCCAATAATGGTGTGGCATACGTAATTCCCGGCACCGCTCGCATCAGCGTGAAATACGAAGGTCGTACCATTGCCCAAGCCGACGTAACACTCGCTCAACTCGGTTGCGTGTTCGGCATCGATCCCGCACTATTCACAGACAAGAAAGCACCTGCTACATTGCAATTCGACCCCACCACCGGCGCCATTGTGCAACTCGCCCAATAATCAGCAAACAAATAACTCGATAATATGCTTTTTTCAATGACCGGCTTCGGCAAAGCATCTGCCGAAGTTCAATGCAAAAAAATTACTGTTGAGATTAAGTCGCTCAACTCCAAACAAATGGACTTGTCCACGCGCGTGCCGGCCTCGTTGCGCGAACTCGAAATAGAAATGCGCAACCGCGTGTCTGCGCGCCTCGAACGCGGCAAAGTCGACCTCACCGTCTCGGTAGAATCCCTCGCCGGCGCACCGGCTCAAGTGAAATTAAACCTCGCCTCGCTCCAAGCATACAAACACCAAATCCAACAAGCATCCGCTCAATTAGGCATCCCCGAGCCCTCGGAATGGTACTCCATTTTGATGCGCTTCCCCGACGTGCTTATCACCGAAGGCAACGACGACGTTGACCAAGAAATGCGCGATGCCTTAATCGCTGCCACAGACCAGGCAGTGGAGCAACTGATGGCTCACCGTCGCGCTGAAGGCATCCGCCTCGAAGAGTTCTTTGCCCCGCGTATTGAGCAAATCGCTTCTCTACTCAAAGATATTGAGCCGTTCGAAGCCGAGCGTGTGCCTCAAATCCGTGCCCGCATCGAAGATGGGCTCTCGAAAATTCCAGCAGTCGACTACGACAAAGGTCGCTTGGAGCAAGAAATGATTTTCTACATCGAAAAACTCGATGTCAATGAAGAACGACAACGTTTGGCTCAACATTTGCGCTATTTCATCGAGACTATGGAAGGCCACCATGGCCAAGGTAAAAAACTGGGCTTCATCTCGCAAGAAATGGGACGCGAAATCAACACTCTCGGTTCGAAAAGCAATCATGCCGAGATGCAACGTATTGTAGTGAAAATGAAAGATTTGCTCGAACAAATCAAAGAGCAAGTGCTCAATGTAATGTAATCCTTTATGACTCGTAGCATCTGCATAGCCACAAGCACTCGCGCCGACTGGGGTCTTCTCAAGCCTCTGGCTTGCGCATTGCGCCAAAATCCGGCCATAAACCTGCTAATTTTGGCCACAAATATGCATTTGCTGCCTCGCTACGGACACACAATCGACGAAATCATCGCCGACGGCTTCACGGTCGACGCCACAGTCGCTATGGACGACTCTGCCGACGACTCTGCTGAAACACGAGCACAAGCCATGGCTCAATGCTTGGCCGGGACAGCCCGCGAGTTAGCCCGACTCCAACCGGATGCCATCGTGATATTGGGCGACCGCTATGAAATGTTGGCAGTGGCATCGGCCGCCACGCTGATGCGAGTGCCCATCATTCACATCGCGGGAGGTGAAATTACACTCGGCGCCTTTGATGATGCTATACGCCACGCTATCACCAAGTTAGCCTCACTCCACCTTACCGCTACCGAGCCTTACCGCCAACGCGTAATTCAGATGGGCGAAGCGCCCGACACCGTAATTTGCACCGGCGCCATAGGTGTGTGGAACGTGTTCCAACAACCCATTCCCTCGGAAGCGGAATTGCGTTGCGAGTTGCAAATCACATCATCGGACGATTTGGCCGTGGTGACTTACCACCCTGCCACCTGCGACAATACTAACCCCGCTGAACGATTCAAAGCACTTTTAGATGCGCTCGACCGCTTCCCTCAACTCCACTACATCATAACATATCCCAACAACGACCCACGGTCAATGGGCATCATCGACCTCATTGAACACTATGCCGAAGCCAACCCTCAGCGTGTCACCGCCATCAAATCGCTCGGTATGCGCCGCTACTTGGCCGCAATCTCCGCCGCAAAAGTGGTAATCGGCAACTCCTCCAGCGGGTTGGTTGAGGTACCATCAGCAGGCACGCCTACCGTCGACATCGGCATCCGCCAGCAAGGCCGTTTGGCCGGAGAGTCGGTAATTCATTGCTCCGAAACTACCGCCGACATAGCCGCTGCTATTGACCTCGCTCTCTCTCCTCAAATGCAAGCACTCGCTGCGCAGCGCATCAACCCCTATGCGAAAGACAATACTTTGCAAATTATGGTTGATGCCGTTCTCAACTTCGTCGGCTCCCTTCCCCATAACCCAAAAAAATTCTACGATATTCCATTGTGATGCTTACACCTCTTTATATTATCCCGGCACGCGGCGGCAGCAAAGGCATACCGCGCAAGAACATCAAACCTCTTGCCGGAAGGCCTCTCATCGACTATGCCGTAACCCAAGCACGCGATGCCGGAAGTGACGACCGCCACATCATTCTCTCTACCGACGATGCCGAGATAGCCCAAGTGGCACGAGCCTTTTCACATCTTCGCGTCGACTATATGCGGCCGGCCGAATTGGCCACCGACACGGCAGGCTCGCGCGAGGTGATAATCGACGCTATGGATTATGCTGACCAACAAGGTATTACCTACGACTGTGTGGTGCTACTTCAACCCACTTCGCCACTACGCACTGCCGCCGACATTACCAATGCTTTAGCACTGTTCGAGCAACATCAGCCCGATATGGTAGTGAGCGTGGTGGAAGCCGCCTCCAATCCTTACTATAACTGCTTTGAAACCGACTCGCAATCCGGTTTTCTTCATATCAGCAAAGGAGATGGGCTCTACACTCGACGCCAAGATGCGCCAAAAGCCTGGGAATACAACGGTGCTGTATATGTAATCAACCCCAAAGCAATTCGCCAATGGCCGTTGGGCAAGTTCCCTCGCCGCATACCCATTGAAATGCCACGCAACCGCAGCATCGACCTCGATACACCTACCGATTGGCTCGTAGCCGAAGCATTAATCGCTCAACTTAACGATAATCAGTTATGAACAAGCATATTATTCCTTCAAGCGCAACCCTTTTAGACGCGTTGGCCCAACTCAACCGCCTCAGCGGCAGCGAGATGACCTTGTTTGTGACCGACAGCGCCGGTCGCGTGGTCGGTTCGCTCACCGACGGCGATATCCGTCGCGCTCTGCTGGCCGGGCGCCAACTCACTGATACTGTGGCCGATGCAGCGTGCCGTAACTTCAAAGCCGTCGGCACAGAACGCACCGATTTAGCCACCAATATTGTGCGCGAGTGTCGAGCCAAAGGCATTTCGATGGTGCCACAACTCGACTCCGATGGCCATATTGTGGACATCATCAACCTCAGCCAAACCCGCTCACTTCTCCCCCTTAGCGCTATCCTTATGGCAGGCGGCAAAGGCGAGCGTCTGCGCCCCATGACCCTCACCACCCCCAAACCGCTTCTGCAAATCGAAGGCAAAGCCATCATCGACTACAATATTGAAGCGTTAGCGGCCGTAGGTATAGACAATATCACAGTTACGACTCGCTATTTGGCCGAACAACTATTCGACCACTTCGCCCGGCCCGTAGCAGGTGTGCAGGTGAAATGCGTGCTTGAGGATCAACCTTTAGGCACAATCGGTTCGGCCGCCTTGGCCGATATCCCCGCCGAAGGCAACACCATAGTGATGAATTCCGACCTGCTCACCACTATAAACTTCGAAGAACTATACCTCAAACATCGTGACTCCGGTGCTGAGGCCACCATAGCCGTGATACCTTACCAAGTATCCGTGCCATACGCCATTCTCACCCTCGACAACGACCGCGTGACCGGCATTGCCGAGAAGCCGGCCTACTCATACTATGCCAATGCCGGAATTTACATCTTTAATAATAAGTTGCTCCGCGCCCTACCCCTCGACCGACGCACCGATGCCACCGATTTGGTGGAACAAATCATCGCTCGTGACGGACATGTGGCTTACTACCCTATCAAAGGCACTTGGATCGACGTGGGCTCGCCCGTCGACTTCCGTCAAGCCGGCGAATTAATGCGGCACCATCGAAATCTAACTTCTTTATAACCGAACCTCAAACCATTTCTATATGCCCGAATCCAATTTTATCGACTATGTAAAAATCCTTTGCCGCTCAGGCAATGGCGGCGCCGGTTCGCGCCACTTCTATCGCGCTAAATATGTGCCCAAAGGTGGACCCGATGGCGGCGATGGCGGCCGTGGCGGACATATCATCTTACGAGGCAACTCCCACATGTGGACCCTGCTCCCTCTGAAATATCGTCGCCATATATTTGCCGGCAATGGACAAGCCGGTTCCGGCGGCCGCAGTTTCGGTTGCGATGGCGACGACGTGGTGGTAGAAGTACCTTGTGGCACTGTGGTGTTCGATGCCGAAACCGGCGAATACCTCGCTGAAGTCACTGAGCACAACCAAGAACTTAAACTTCTGCGCGGTGGCCGCGGTGGCCTTGGCAACTGGCACTTCAAAAGCCCTACTAACCGCACCCCTCGCTACGCTCAACCCGGCGAACCGGGTGTAGAGAAGAGCATCGTATTAGAGCTCAAAGTGCTGGCCGATGTTGGTCTGGTAGGCTTCCCCAATGCCGGTAAATCAACCTTACTTTCGAGCATCTCAGCGGCTCGCCCCAAGATTGCCGACTATCCGTTCACTACGATGGAGCCCCAATTGGGTATCGTAGCGTACCGCGATAATCGTTCGTTCGTGATGGCCGACATTCCCGGCATCATCGAAGGTGCCAGCGAAGGACGCGGACTCGGATTGCGTTTCCTCCGTCATATTGAACGAAATGCAGTGCTACTGTTCATGGTGCCTGCCGATGCCGACGACATCAACGAACAATACCACATTCTGCTCCATGAGCTCGAACAATTCAATCCTCAATTGCTCGACAAAGCACGCGTTCTGGCCGTAACAAAATGCGATATGCTCGATGATGAACTCACAGCAGAAATCGCCAAGACACTTCCCATCGACATCCCCACCGTGTTCATATCATCCGTTGCCCAGCAAGGTCTCACCCAACTTAAAGATTTGCTCTGGCGCGCTATTACCGACGACTCAAACCGCCTCGCCACTATTGATATCGCTCGCCGCAACCTCGACCAAGCCCACCGCGTGGCCACTGAAGACGAGTTTATCTTTGCACATGTGCCCACCGCCGAAGAGGCTGAGGCCGAAGCCGAAGATTTGCGCAAAATCAGCGCAGAAGCGTGGGGCACAGATGTCGACTACGATGATAGCGACGATTACGACCCGTTTGAATTCGGCGATGATGCCATCGACGAGGAAGAGGACGATCAAACATCGAATTGATGACCCTCGAGGAATGTAACAAATATCTGCTCCACTCTCTCGCGACCTCGCTCCCATTGGGCGAAGCACGTTCTACCATAAGGCTACTCTTGGAAGACGTGGCTTTCGCATCTCCCGTGGACGTTATGTGCCACGGCGACCGCCTATTGGAACCGGAAACCGTAGTCCTTCTGCAGACTATGGCTAAGCGAATTGCTGAGGGCGAACCGCCACAATACGTTGTGGGTCGTGCTCGCTTCTGCGGTATGTATCTACAAGTTACACCCGCCACTCTCATCCCGCGACCGGAAACCGAAGGCCTTGTCGACATCATCACCGACAGCCATCCATCAGCTCACGACTTGCATATCCTCGACATAGGTACCGGTTCAGGCTGCATCGCCATCGCCTTGGCTCGTGCTCTACCTTTCGCTCACGTTGATGCCTGCGACATCAGTGCCGATGCTCTAATAATTGCCGAAGACAACGCTCGACAACTCCACGCCACCGTCAACTTCGCTCAATGCGACATTCTGCATGAGCCTATACCAAACGAGCCAATTTACGATGTTATTGTGAGCAATCCGCCATACATTGCCCGAAGCGAAGCCGCTGACATGGAAGCGCGTGTGCTTGATTTTGAGCCTCACACAGCATTGTTCGTCGACGACAACGACCCCTTGATTTTCTACCGCGCCATCGCTCGGTATGCGCACGCAGCGCTCAAGCCCAAAGGCATGCTCTACTTCGAAATCAACCCGCTGTTCGCCAAACAGTTGGAGCAAATGCTATATAATGAAGGTTTCACCTATGTTGACATCCAACGCGACTTCTGCCAACGCCTACGATTTGTCATTGCCCGACTATGAAAATGCCAAAACCACTGTCAGCCGATGCCGCTTTAGACTACGCTCGCGACCTCTGCGCGCGAGCAGAATACGCTCCTTACGAAGTGCGACAACGCCTCTTCCGTCGAGGACTCCCCACAGCCGATATCGACAAAATTATCGACCGACTCATCGATGAACGATACCTCGATGAAGAACGTTTTGCACGAGCCTTCAGCCACTCCAAAGTAGAATACGCCGGCTGGGGACGACGCAAAATCGCTGCCGCCTTGGCTCAAAAGCGCATCCCTGCCGCAATAATAACCGACGCATTAGCATCAATCGACCCCAAAATATATATCGCTCGACTGCAAGCAGTAATAGCGGCGGCCCGACGTCGCGATCCCGAGCCAGACACATACCAAGGCCGAACGCGCATCTTCCTCCATGCAGCATCGCGAGGCTTCGAGCCCGATATTATAGCCCGGCTTCTGAGTCAAAACTCATAATCTCACCTCATTTTTGACAAAATCGCTCAAAACAAGAAGAAAAAAGGCAAAAAACTTGTGTATGTCAGAAAAAATTCGTTACTTTGCACGCTGTTTTGTGGCTCATCCTTGAAAGCCGCTGAGAAAGATGCACTCGGCGACGATATGAGACCTGTGATTGGTGCCACCGACACGACATTTTTTTAAGTAAACGAAAACAAAGAAGATAAACCGTAACAGCCATGTCAAAAATTTGTCAAATCACCGGCAAAAAAGCGATGGTCGGCAACAACGTTTCGCACTCCAAGCGTCGCACCAAACGCAAATTTAACGTGAACCTCTTCAATAAGAAGTTCTACTGGGTGGAACAAGGCATCTGGATTTCTCTTACCATCTCAGCCGCCGGTCTCCGCACCATCAACAAACTCGGCCTCAACGCTGCAATGATTCAGGCTGCCGAAAAAGG
>SFNM01000135.1 GCA_004552725.1 Bacteroidales bacterium
GATTAGCCACAAATACATACGAACGTCCGCGCTCAACATTCCCTTTGCGACGAACTTCTACTCGAACCAAACTAAGCCAACAAAATAATTTTGCCCATATTTTCGGCACATAATACCCCATTGACCTACCTAATCCAATGGCAGAAAACAATATTGTAAACGAAGCCGTAAGTATGGTTATCACCAACAACAGCGGTATCATCACCACACATTGATATATACGATATAAAATAAGCATAATTCTTTTTCTTTTAATTTTTGCAAAGTTACGAAATTTCCTCCGAAAAAATAATCTATGCTAAATATTTGTTGCCAAAAATTAGCGTTATCTCAATTTTTTTTGCTAATTTTGTGGTGTGAAAGATTTGACTAATCATATTGAATACTTGTTGCAGTGCCACGATTGCGTTATCCTTCCCGGCATCGGTGCTATATTAGCCCACAGTGTATCTGCACATTACAACGATGAGGTAGACTCCTGGTTGCCGCCCCATCGTGCTTTGTCGTTCAATTCAGAGTTAACTCGCACCGACGGTCTGCTTGCCGCTTCTGTTGCCCGCCGTCGTAAAATCAGCATCGCTGCAGCCACTCAGATTGTTGCTTCAGCCACCGACCGGATGCGTAATATCCTCGATTCCAACTCACCGCTCGACTTAGGCCTCGCCGGACGGCTCGAACGCAACGCCGATGGCAAAATCTTATACTTCCCGCCAAAGACATCACTAATATCACCTCAATTTATGTGGTTGGCGGCTACTTCTACCACTAAAATCTGCATCGACAACCATAATTCCGATTACGATGAAAACGTGGTTTACATCAACCACACCAAATTCTGGCGCCGTGCCCTCCGCGTTGCCGCTTCTTTTGCAATAATCGTTCTTATTGGCTGGGCTGTCAAAGTCAACCTCTCCGAAGCATCAATGCAGCAATTTGCTTCGCTTTGGCCTATGACAACCAACGACCAAGTCAATGAAGAGCCTGCCGTAGAAGGCGATGCAACAGCGCCTATGACTCTAATCCTACCTGCTCAACCTCAAGAAGAAGAGGATGCTTCGGCTCCTCTACTCAACGAAAAATTCTGCGTAATTGTTGGCTCATTCGTCAATGAAGCCGAAGCACAAAGATTTATAAATAGTAAAAACAACCAAAACTTAGGCATACTCAGCGCCGACGGTCGTTGTCGCGTATATGCCGCTTCTGCACCCACCGAAGCCGAAGCCTACGCTATTGCGACATCAGCATCATTTGTCGACAAGTACCCCAGTGCTTGGGTATGCCGCCGATAAATTTATGGAAACACTGCACGATTTACTAATCCGTCGCCACAGTATTAGGCGATACACCGATGAGCCCATCGACCCTGAAGACGTGAAAACTATCCTTGAGGCTGCTTTGTTGGCACCATCAAGCAAGAGCGCTCGCCCCTGGCACTTTGTCGTTGTCGACGACCGCCCTACTCTCGAAATTCTTGCCGGTTGCAAAGCCAACGGCACTCGCCCTATTTCCACTTGCTCACTCGCTGTAGTTGTTTGTGCCGAAACAGAGCGCTCTGATATGTACCTTGAGGACATGTCTATCGCTGCTGCTTATATGCAACTCCAAGCCACTGCCCTCGGGCTCGGTGCTTGTTGGATTCAAGTCCGCAATCGTTTTACCAACGATGGTGAAGCTGCCGAAGAAATCGTTCGATCCACCCTCGGTATTCCCGATGATATGGTTGTGGAATGTATCGTCACTTTAGGACATCCCAACGAAGAACGCCGGCCCGTCGACCCCGCTAAACTCCTCTGGGAGAAAGTCAAAATCAATCGATGGACTCAAGCCGACTGACATTCAAACCCAAAATTATTATCATAGGTGGCGGCAATGTCGCCACCCATTTCACTTGTGCTTTCTCCCAAACGGAAGCATCTATCATTGCTCTCGCCCCGGGGTGCCGTCAATCCGTGGCTGATTTATCTTCTAATTATGGCATCAACTGCATTCAGCAAGTCGAAGACATTCCATCCGACGTTGATGCTGTTATAATTGCCACAAACGACAGCGCCACTGCTGAAGTCGCCAATCTATTACCACAAATCCGCGGTGTAGTCATCCACACCTCAGGCAGCGTGCCTCTCAGCGTGCTTTCAACCAAACATAACCGAGCCGGAGTACTTTATCCCTTGCAGACATTTAGCAAAAACGTAGCAGTCGACATCAAGGAAGTGCCGTTTTTTATTGAAGCAACCGACGACTCTTCCGAGATTTTTATCCGCCAACTCGCGTCGCTGATTTCAAACCATATTTATTCCGCTGACTCCGCTCAACGCAAACATCTCCACATAGCCGGTGTCCTCACAAGCAATTTCCCCATATTTCTGATGCAAATTGCTCAGCGCACATTAGCCGATGCCGGTTTCCCACTCGAAGTGGTACAGCCGCTAATGAAAGCATCAATCGCAAAAGCATTTAACGTTGGTCCACATGATGCCTTGACCGGACCTGCACGCCGTGGCGACAAAGCCACTATCCTCGCTCACCAAGCAATGTTGCCCGAGTATGCTGCCAATATTTACCAAATTATTTCTAATGCAATCCTTAACGAATACCATCCACTATGAGCAAATTTAGTTATCCCATCGAACATATCCGCGGCATCGCCTTCGATGTCGACGGAGTTTTATCACCCACCGTAGTGCCCTTAGGCGACGACGGCGTGCCTCGTCGCATGGCCAACCTCAAAGACGGTTTTGCTATGGTCAAAGCAGTAAAAGCCGGCATCAAAATGGCAATTATCACCGGCGCTGTAGCCCCGGGCCTTCGCGAACGTTTTTCAGCAATAGGCATCACTGATTTCTATGCCGGCGTGGGCGATAAACTCCAAATATTAAAGCAATGGATGGCTGACAACAATCTCAAACCCGCTCAAGTGGCTTTCGTTGGCGATGACCTACCCGACTGCGACGCTATGCGCTATGTTGGCTTAGGCGTAGCACCTCAGGACGCTTCGCGCGACGCTATCGCTTCCGCTAATTATGTATGCAACGCCAACGGTGGTTATGGCGTAGCACGCGAACTGCTCGAAGAAATTATGCGCGCTCAAGGCATTTGGCCGTCGCAATCCGTCGCCTTCGGTTAATATTCATTTTTCACATTCATGAAACACATCATTTTAGCATCAGCATCCCCACGTCGTCGAGAACTCCTCGGCATGATTGTGCCCGATTTTGAAATCGCTACAGGTATCGACGTAGACGAAACATACCCCGATGACTTGCCTGCCGAGCAAGTACCTGTATTCCTATCGCAAATCAAAGCCGCAGCCTATCAACACCGCGTAGGCATTAATGATGTGCTAATCACCGCCGATACCGTCGTAATTGTTGACAATAACATCCTCGGCAAGCCCGCTTCGCGCGATGAAGCCGTCGCAATGCTATCCACTTTGTGCGGTCGCTCACATGTGGTGGTCACCGGCGTCACTATCACAACTATCACAGGCCAACAATCGCTGTCTCAACGCACAATCGTTCACTTCGACCCGCTTTCAAAAGCCGAAATCGAATTTTACGTCGACAAATACAATCCCATGGACAAAGCCGGGGCTTACGGCATCCAAGAATGGATTGGTGCCGCCGCTATCTCCGGAATCGAAGGCAGTTTCTACAACGTAATGGGGCTTCGCATCCACCAAGTTTTTGTAGCACTTCGTCAACTCGGCGCTATCGGCATTTAATCATTTCAATCGGCATTTATCACCCGCTGATATGCCAATTTAATATCGAAATTTCCGGTATTGCCTACCTCAAAAGTGAGCATATTCCGATTTTTGCTCACCT
>SFNM01000039.1 GCA_004552725.1 Bacteroidales bacterium
CGAGGTGTCGGAGCTTATGCGCCTCCGCCTTCATGCCAATCTCAAGCTCACGCAGGGAGTCAAAGTGTTTGAGGACACCGAACAGCATCACGACAAGGTCGTGTATCCGTCAAATCGCTTCACGTAAGCCTCGCTCCCTTGAGTTTCCCGGCTTATTTGAAGAATTTTATCCTTGTTAAGCAACTTTAACACCTGACTATACACCGGCTGTCCGGTAAAATTACTATCTTTGCTCATGGTTATGTTTATTTTTTTCCAAATACAAAGATAACCAAAAGGGCTGATACCTCGTGAGAAGTGTCAGCCCTAATTTATTTCGTTTGAAAATTTTTTACCGGACAGCAATAAAAATAGATATAATCTATTATATAATTGAAATTTTCAGTTTGCATCAATGTGTTTTTGTTCGTATCTTTGCATCGTAAACAAATACCTCTAACTCTAAACTAAAAATTTCAATTATGAGAAGTATCACCACTTTCGATCTGCAATACGCACATCGCTTCTACGGCTTCCAAGGCGAAGCACAATACCTCCACGGTCACACAGGTGTCCTCACCATCGAGGTTGAAGACACTATCAACGAAGGTGTAAACATGGTTTACCCCTGCAACGAAATCCAAAAAGTCGCTTGGGACGTGCTCAAAAACTTCGACCACGCTCTCATCCTGCGCCACGACGACCCCCTGTTGCCCGCAATTCTTGATGTTTACGAAAAACAAGGCATCAAAAACGGCCATCCGCGCAACACCATGAAAGGCGAAGCATTCCACACCGAACTCGCCCAAGCATATCCCGACAGCCGACTCGTGGTCACCAAAGAAACCATGACTGTTGAAGGTATGATCAAAATCGTTTACGACCTGCTAAAAGATAAACTCAACATCGCAAAAATCACCTTCACCAGCGGCGTGAACGCAGCCTCCTGCGAATTTCCTGTCACAAAGGAAATCGACCGCTGCCCCCTGTGCGGAATATCCCTCGACGAAGAAGGCAAATGCCCCAAATGCGGTTGGCGCAAGAAGTAATACTTAAGCAGTCCTATCTCACACAAAACAGCCCGCATTGCGGGCTGTTTGTCTATGAGCGTATGCTTGCATACAGTAGCGGCGAGGCATGTCACCCGTCCTGTCCGCCGCACCTGTGTTCGACAAGCCTGCGGCAAGCCTGCGGCACTATAGTCGGCGATGAGGAAGGTGTGCAATAACCTTTGTCAATGCTGGATGTTGAAACGTTCTATGTCTTGCTGCCGATGATGTAGGAACAGTATTTGTTCAGCAGGTTTGAGAGCGTAAGGTCACCGCGGTGGTAGCGCTCAGCATCGAGCTTGAGGATGCGTTCGCGCACAGCAGTGCGTCCGTGAAAAAGTGCTGATAGATAAGTGCCGCCGTTTTCTTCTGTGATGGATATGTTGTCGAAAAACTGTGTGAGATCTTCAGTGTCGTATACAATAGAGTAGCTTGGACGCTTCGCCCCGGGAATATCCTCCACCAAGATGCGCTTGACGATGAGGTCGTGAATATCGCGGACAGCAGTGTCTTTGGAGCAATTGCCCAACGTTGCCCATGACTTTGACGTGATCTTTGCCTCGTAGCCGTCGAGAAAGCGGTTGAGTACTTGAATCTGGCGCTCGTTTAGGACTGTTGCCGCAGCCCGTTGCCAAAAGAAACTTTTGTTTAGAATGGTGCTCATCGTAGCATGTGCCTCATCGAGTGCCGCGGTCACTTTATGCAAGTACCACACAAGCCACTCTGTTATGTCGCCATCGCCGCGTTGCATTCGCTCCAATATTTCGTAATAGTGAACCTTATCTTTGTTTATCTGCGACGAAATATTGTAGAAGCGCATAGCGCTCTTCTCACTCCGAGCTAAAAGCATATCCGAAAGGATGCGAGCCAGGCGGCCATTGCCATCCTCAAATGGGTGGATGCTGACGAACCACAAATGCGCTATCGCTGAGCGGATTACGCCACTTTGTGACTCATTGCAGTCAAACCACTGTAAGAACCGCTGCATCTCCAGCTCTACGCGCTCTGGTGACGGAGCTACGTAGTGAATCTTCTCGCGCCCAAACATACCGCTTACCACGTATTCGTCGTGCGTGCGATACTTGCCCACTTCTATGCTATTGCCATCGCTGACGCCGTTCGGAAAAAAGCCACGCTGCCATGCGCACAATCGTTCCTTGCTCACTGGCTGGGCATAATGCTCCATCGCATCTAACATTACATTCACTACTGAGTCAACGTAGTGTGATGGTGCTGTAAACTTCACGTTGTCAATTCCGAGGCGCATTGCTATCGATGAACGTACCTGATCCACATTCAACAACACGCCTTCAATCTCTGAAGAATACACTACGTCATACGTCATGTTCTCAGCCACGGCCTGCAACTTACTGTCAAAGCCTAACGAAGTAAGCCGACCGTAAAGCATACCTTGCTTACGGCACACCTCCTCCAACAGCTGCATCAGCTGAGATGCATCCCATCGAAAATCAGTCCAATTCTCTCTTTCGTGAATATACATTCGTAATGCTTTTTATATCCATGCGACGAAATTTGACCGAAAACGCCGCAAATTTTGCGACAAAGATACAAAATAAACCTTGATTTACCAAATTCGGGCCGGCGGTTTTTGATGAATTATTCGTTGTATAGGATTTTTTTGCTATTTTTGTAGAATCTTAAAACCATACGCAAATGATTGACCAAATTATTGAATATAACCGCCAATTTGTGGCCGAAAAAGGCTATGAACAGTTTATCACTTCGAAGTATCCCGACAAGAAAATCGCCATCGTCACCTGTATGGACACGCGCTTGGTGGAGCTGTTGCCTGCCGCCCTTGGCCTGAAGAATGGCGATGTGAAGATTATTAAGAATGCCGGCGGCACCATCACTAACCCGTTCGACTCTACGATGCGCTCGCTTTTGGTGGCCATCTACGAATTAGGTGTGAACGAGGTGATGATTATCGGCCATACCGGCTGCGGTGTGCAAGGTATGGACAGCGGCGAGATGCTCGAACTGATGCGCAACCGCGGCATTTCCGACGAGCACATCAACCTGATGCGTCATTGCGGCATCGACCTCGACTCATGGCTACATGGCTTCGACAGCAACTCCGATGCTGTGCTCGAAACCGTCGACTTGGTCAAGAACCACCCGCTAATGCCCGCCGATGTAACCGTCCGCGGCTACATCATGGACTCCACCACCGGCGCCCTCCAGTCTATATAATACACTGCGCCCACAAACTTGATAATGGTTCGTGGGCGTTGGTTAGAAGGAGAAGAGGGTGACGCTCATTTTGCGTGGAAGCATGCGTCAGGTTTAGTCGAACTCGCCCAAGCCTTGGCGGATGATTTCCGGGGCGGAGGCGTCTGTAAGGTCGACGATAGTTGATGGGATGGTGGAGCCATCGCCTGCCATCAGCATCAGGTCGGCGATGTCGTCGTAGTGCATGGCGATGCTTTCGGGGTTGATGAGTTCGTCGTCATCGTCCAGGGCAACCGAGGTGGATAGGATAGGGTGCCCCACGGCTTCGCACAGCGCTTGCGCCACCGGTTGGTCGGGCACGCGGATGCCCACGCTTTTGCGCCCGCGGAACACTTTTGGCAACTTAGTGGTTCCTTGCAAAATAAAAGTGTACGGCCCCGGCAAGTGCTCTTTCAAAATTTTGAACGTGTGGTTGTCGATGCGTGCATACTCTGCCGCCTGCGAGATGCCGCTGCACACAATCGACAGCAATTGCTTCTCGGGGTTAATCCCTTTTATGCGGCACAGTCGCTCAATGGCGCGATTGTTTAGCGCATCGCACCCCAGCGCATATATAGTATCTGTTGGATATATCACAATGCCTCCATCGGCAATCACTTGCGCTGCTCGGTCAATATGCCGTTGGTCAATTTGTCGGCCGTAAAATGTCAGTTGGTTCATAGTTAATATAGAGTAAAAGTGATATCGGTAGCCGATGCATATTGAGTCAGAAGTCGGCGAGTGAGTGCCTCTACTGCTTCGACATTTCCGCCATCATACATATTTATGGTCATGAGCAATCGTGTGGTATGCTCTGACAGTTTGGTGCGTTCGTTGTCGGAGGTTGGTGTCCCGATGCCTCCTATTTCATCGCGAATAACCGGCAGACAGTGGATATTGAGCGGTCCGCGTCCGATAGCCTCGTATGGCTCGCCTTCACGTCCTACGCCCAAACAAATATTACCAACCACCTTGTCGGCATCGAAACCTCCAATAGAGTGGCCGGTGATAAGCGACATCAAATTGATTAAATCGATGATAGTGAGCGTGCGATACAATTCCACGCCTTTTACACACCGCCGCGTTAGTGCCTCGGCTGAAGGACGATAGCGGTTGGGCTCCTTGCCAAGCGCTTTATACACTTTGCGCGTAGCATCAATCGCCGGGCGAAGACGCACCTGCTCCATTGCCAACGTATCTCGCAACTTACTCGCTTCGGCCTCGACTTCAGCCCATAACTCATCGCACGTGGGCGGATTGCTCACCGTGGCTTCAACAATCAACTCGCGAAACAGCGGCGCGGCTGCTCGCACCTCTTCACATACACTAAATTGAATACTCATAATAAAATTTTTTCACTACAAAATTATAAAAAATCCGCCAATCCACCAAATATGATAATCCTCAAATATCCGGTTGCCCCATATTCTCAATTTGTTCAGATGATTTTCGAGAGTTTTAGTAATAGCATATAATAAGGACAGCGCTTAGGGCTAATCCCGGCGCTGTCCATTAATATACGTTCAAGTATTTATCGCGCGAGTTTAGCGGTGTAGGTTTTGGTGCCGATGGTCACTTTGGCCACTAACACACCGGCGGGCAGTTGTTGCGCTGCGATGGTCAAGGTGTTTGATGTGGGCTTGGCTACGTAGATTTCGGTGCCGGCAAGGTCGTAGATACGTACTTCTGCCAATTTGGTTCCATCAGCGGAAGCGAAGGTTACGGTGTCGGGAGCGTTGCGGAAGATGAGGCTGAGGGCGGGCAGTTCAGCAGCGGTGACGCCTTCGGTTGTGTCTTCGTGGAGGCGGAAGAGGTGCCAGCCACCGTATGTCTCCAAGTTAAGCGGCGATGCAGAGCCTACAAAGAGGTCATCGCCACATACTGTGAAGTTGCGAATACCGTATGCGGTGCCGTTGCCGAAACCGTCGGTAGTGATGTATTCCGGAGCCTCATTCGGTTCTGACCAGCGCAGAAGTTCGAAACCTTCGTGGCCGAATTTGTTGCCGGTGAGCAGGTGCATAACGCTGAACAGCGGATTGGTGGAGCCGTCGGCTGCGGTGGAGGCAGCCTTCAAGAGGGTTTCGGCGTTCATGGTGCCAATGTAGAGGTCGTCGTGGTATTCGGCCATGGTCCAGGTGTAGGCAGTCCAGGGCTGACCGAAACCGGCGCGGCCGAAAGTGGGTGTGTAGCCGGTTTCAACCATTTTCCAAGAGTCTTCGCCGGTATAGAAACGGTTCCAGACGGGTAGTTCAGTCTCACCGTAGAGCAGTTCGATGTTGTCGTTTTCGTCGAGACGCCAGAAAGAGGTTTGGCGAAGCGAGCCGAGGTAGAACGACATGGCTTCAGGGGTGGTAAAGTCGGTATACCCCATTTTTGTAGCGATGTTCGGCAGAGTGTACACAGCACAGAACATACCCCAGTAGAGTTGGTCGTTCCACACTTGAAGACCCGCAGTGTAGGTGATACGTTGGGCTTGAATGTGCTTGTCATAGTCGGAGTAGCGCCAAATAATTTCCCATTCGGGCTCGTCAATTCCAACGGGTTGCAAGCCATCGGCCGGAATTTCGGCGCTTTTCACTACAGTACTTTCATTGAGAGTGTTGGTGTTCCAACCACCCACATACATGTGGTTGTTGTACACGCAGAGTTCGGCGGCTTCGTTGGCCATCCAACCTACGATTTTGAATTGCCAGGGTTTTTGCTTGTCACCGTACCAGCGGAGGACGGCGCCGCGGTCTTTGCCATTAACGTCGGTAACGCGAACACCACAATAGAGAATATCGTTGTGAACAAACCAGCGGCGCACGTCGGTGATAGTGTTGCCATCAACGTCGCTGAGGTCGTCGCAACTGATAAATTGGCCGGTGTCAGCATCGAGTGCGAAGAAAGAAGAGCCAATGGTAGTGCCGGAATTGGACCCATAGAGTGAGGGGCCGCCAAAGAATACTACGCCATGGTGATAACCTGCCGAGCGCAAGCCTTGGCAGTCTTGGAGCATCATGTCGTAGTCGCCGCCCGAGGGAGTGATGTCTTCAACCACACCGGTGGTGGTGTCGTAGCAATATATGCGTGGAATACGGGTGTCGCTATATTGGGAGTAGGAGGGGTCAACTGCGCCGTGTACCTCTTGACCATATTTGCCGGAGGAGAACTCACACACCCAGCAGCCGTTTTGGTAGCCACCGGAGATGTCTTCACCCGGGTTAGCGGCGGATCCAAGGCCGGCTGAGCCGCCAAGGCAGAGGTAGTTGGTGTTGGTGCACCAGTACACCTTGTCGCCCACGGTTACCATACCCCAAAGGTAGGATTGGTTGTGCTTTATCTGACCGCCGGCGGCAATACCTTCTTCGATTGCCTCCTGCGAAAGGCCGTAAGGCTCATAGTGGTTGCGCTCGTCGCCGATGCCGTAAAAAATTTCATCAACCGGAGCGGCGTATACGGTGTCGACCGAGTAAGCGCAGAGGTCGGAGGCATATTCGGGAGTGATGCGGTCACGCATTTGATAGATGTAAAGCGGAAGCACGCGTTCGAGGTAGGGAGCAAGATATTCCGAGAACTCGTTGATGATGTCAATAAAGCATTGCATATCCGGAATGGTACTCGGATCGACAGGCATATCGATACCTTGGTAGTATGCCAAAAGGTATGCTAATAAGTCTGCATCGCAGTCATCTACCTGCGAGTTAACTGTCGTGAGGAAGTCCATGACTTGTGCGTTGTTGAGCGTTTGGAGAGTAGCGCGACATTGTGGTGATACGTTGCGCACACCGACTGCGGCAAAGTCGGCAGTCGACAAGGTGCCGGCGCTGACTGTGAGTGTGCTCACCACCGCAGTAATTACCGCAATTAGTTTCTTAATTGTGTTCATTGTTAATCTAATATTAAGCAATTATAAATCGACTTTAAATGAGTTATATACAATAGCACGACCTCCGTAACTGCACTTTTGGCGGAGAAGACCTGAATTAACCTCGTGACCGTTGTCTTCATTGCTTGTACCGAAGTCGAAGTAGTCGATTTCACTTCGGAGCGTGTCTAAAATGTGCTGATATAGCGCATGCACCACCGACAACTCTTTGCCACGCTCGGTGGCGGCAGTGTATTGGCTGTGGGCGGTTCTACCGCACACATACACCACTATGCCTGCTAATAATTCGTCACCTTCCTTGGCTGTGAATAGCCGAATATTGCGCGAAAAGCGGCTATGTAGAAGCGTTATTTCTTCTACAGAATGAACAGGTTTGGCCTCAAATCTGCTACGAAGAAGGTCGGTTAGTATTTGCCAAAAACCGGAAAAATCAGTTGATTCACCGTATGTTATGCCGGGAAGCGACGATGCTCTTTTGGCGCGTTGACGCAGCCCTTGGTCAAAGGGTAATGGATTGCGCAAATCCACCACTGTCGACACCAATGAGGCATGCAGTTGACCTCCGCTGCGCCACATAGCATAGATGTCTTCCTCCGCTGGATATTTGTGGTAGATATGTGGCACTGGCTTGTAAATCAACTGCTTAATGCCCTTTGATTTCAAATATTTGGTCATTTCCGCCCAAATTTCAAGCATATCGAGCGCGTCGCATCGGCGAGCAGGCATGAGCCATCCGCCGTAAGTCAGCCCACGATGTGAATAGAGCATTTCCCCTTCGATACATGCCGGAAGTACTGCCATTAACTTACCTGCGCTGTTGCGAGCCATCAGCGAGAAATCGGTGAAGCGGTCGGCGTGATAGTCCATGTAATTACGGTGATGAAGGAACGTGGCATTGCGCGAATTGGCTATCACTTCGTCCCATTGCGCTTGCATCTCCGGGGTATATCGCTCTATCGTTATCATTGGTCGAGTAGGGGGGCAATACGACGGAGGGCTGCTACAAAAGTGTCGACCTCTTCAGCGGTGTTATATATTGCGAAGGAAGCGCGCACGGTACCTTCCACACCCAACGTATCCATCAGCGGTTGGGCGCAATGGTGGCCGGTACGCACGGCGATGCCCATCTTGTCGAGGAGCATACCGGTGTCGTAGTGGTGTGCATGTCCTATCAAGAAGGAGATTACACCGCAGCGCTCAGGAGCGTTGCCGAAAAATCTCGTTCCGGGGATAGATGCCATTTGTTGTCGAGCATATTCTGCAAGTTGGTGTTCGTGGGCTGCGATGTTGTTCATCCCAACTTCTTCCACGAACTCTACTGCAGATGCCATTGCTGCGGCACCGATATAGTCGGGTGTGCCGGCTTCGAATTTGAATGGTATGTCGGCCCAAGTGATGTCGTTCCAGTGCACATGGCCTATCATTTCGCCACCCCCTTGATACGGCGGCAGTTGCTCGAGGATGGCGCGGCGCCCGTAGAGCACGCCTATGCCGGTAGGTCCGTAGACCTTGTGGGCGGAGAATGCGAAGAAGTCGCAGTCGATGTCTTGTACATCGACAACCGAGTGGGGCGCGCTTTGGGCGCCATCCACGCAGAAAAGTGCGCCGACACCATGAGCCATCTTAGCCATTTGTTTCACCGGGTTGATGGTGCCCAGCACGTTCGAAGCATGGCAAACGCTCACGATGCGAGTGCGATGCGAAAGCATGTCGGCGTATGCTTCGAGGTCGAGCGAACCATTAGTAAGTACAGGTATCACCTTGATTACAATGTCTTTACGCCGGCTAAGTAGATGCCACGGCACAATGTTGCTATGATGCTCCATGGCCGAGACAATCACCTCATCGCCTTCGTTGAGTGTCTCGCCAACGGTTGTAGCCACCAAATTAAGGGCTTCGGTGGTGCCGCGAGTGAAGATGATTTCTTCGCGCGATGGCGCATTGATAAGCCGAGCGGCGGCAATGCGTCCCAACTCCATAGCATCGGTGGCTTCTTGCGATAACAAGTGATTGCCACGGTGCACGTTGGCCTTTGCGTGTGTATAGGCGGTCGAAATGGCTTCTACAACTCGATTCGGTACTTGCGACGATGCGGCATTGTCGAGGTACACCAATGGCCTACCATAGATTTTCCGCTCAAGAATGGGAAATTGGGCTCGTATGTTGGATGTGTCAATACTCATTGCTTGCGGAGAGAATCAATTGAACAATTAGAGCAAACAGCCGAACAGCCGCGCAAGCGTCGATCGACTAAATGGCGCAGACGTTCGCGCACCGGCTCGTGGTTGATGCGTTGCAACACTTCGTCCATAAAGGCGTTGATGAGCATCATGCGTGCTTCGGACTGCGGGATGCCGCGCTGCTGCATATAGAAAAGGGCTGCTTCATCAAGTTGGCCGGTAGTAGCGCCGTGCGATGCCTTCACTTCGTCGCAGTCGATGATAAGTTGTGGCATTGCGTTCATTTTGGCATTTGCCGAGGCCAAGAGGTTACGGTTGGTCTGCTGAGCATCGGTGTGTGTGGCTTGAGGCAACACTGTTACCAGCCCTTCGAAAGCGCCATGAGAGTGGTCGAACATTGCGTATTTGAAGAGTTGGCGCGAGGTGCATCGCGGTGTGCTATGCACTACATATGTGGCATTATCCACTACCTCGTTGCCACCGGCGATGACCATGCCGCCAAGGTTGGTGTTGATACCGGGGCCGTGGTGCGCAATGTGAAACTCATTGCGTGTGGTGGCTGTGCTGAGTGTGATGCCTACGGCATTGAGTGTGCTATATGGTTGTTGCTCGGCTGCAAATACGGAGGCGCGACGCGAACGCTCAGTACTTTCTTCGAGGTCGTAAAAATCGAGTTGCGCATTGTCGGACAAGCGTACTTCTACTACTCGGCACGATAGGTAGTCGGCTTGTCGCGAGCGTGGGTGGTCGCAAAGAAGCACAGTGGCTTGGGCTCCTTCGAGCATGTCAATGATAATACGTCGCGCTGCCAGAAGTGGTTCAGAGGTGTTGAATGTGCTCAGAATTTGAATTGGTTTTTCAACAACTACGTTGCGGTCGATGCGGATATACACACCATCTTGCACAAGCAATGTGTTTAGAGCCACAATGGGATTTGTATCCGGAGCCACAGATTTTTCTATGGCCTCGGGATATTTGGCGGCTGCGTCAATGAGCGACATCACCTCCACTCCCCGAGGAAGTCGGGAAGCAAATTTTTCATCGGCAACGAATGCATCATTCACGATTGAAGCTGCGAAAGTACCGGAATTTGGCAGGTCGCATCCATTCAGTTCGGCAGGATTGATGTCGAATTTTCGACGAGTGATGTTGATGCCGTAGTCGGGTGCAAACATATCTTCGAGCGACACACATTCAAAGCCCTCATCGCCCGCCTTGGGAAGTCGCGGTAGCGCTTCGAGCACTCGAGCAGCGGCTTCACGCCTCATATTGAGCGCAGCCGGAGCATGAGCGTTAATCACCGATGCGTGCTCGCGGAAAAGTTCGAGATATTGGTTGATTGCTGACATAGTGGCCGATGATTATTGGTTGTCGACTTGTTCCTTAATCCAGTCGTAGCCGCGCTCTTCCAACTCGAGTGCGAGTTCCGGCCCACCGCTGTACACAATCTTTCCTTTATAAAGAATATGCACGAAGTCGGGACGTATGTAGTCGAGCAATCGTTGGTAGTGAGTGATTACGATAGTGGCATTGTTCTCATTGCGCAATTTATTCACACCGGAGGCCACAATGCGCAAGGCATCAATGTCCAGGCCGGAGTCGGTTTCGTCAAGAATTGACAAGCGCGGCTCCAGCACTGCCATTTGGAAGATTTCGTTGCGCTTCTTTTCACCGCCGGAGAAGCCTTCGTTCACCGAGCGCGAAGCCAACTTGTTGTCGAGTTCTACAATTGCGCGTTTTTGACGCATTAACTTGAGAAAATCACCTGCAGTCAGCGGCTCTTGATTGAAATATTTGCGCTTGGCATTAACAGCGGCACGCATAAAGTTCACCATTGACACACCGGGAATTTCCACCGGATATTGGAATGAGAGGAATAATCCTTCGTGGCTACGGTCTTCGGGGGCGAGGCTCAGAAGGTCCAGACCGTGAAATGTGGCTTTGCCGGAGGTCACATGGTAGTGAGGGTCGCCGGCGAGCACGCCCGAAAGGGTGCTCTTGCCCGAACCGTTGGGTCCCATGATGGCATGGACTTCGCCCGGACGGATGGTGAGGTTGATGCCGCGCAGGATTTCACGGCTTTCGATGCCTGCGTGGAGGTCGGTGACTTGGAGTAATATATCGTTGTTCATGATTTATTCTATATTTGGTTTATCCTACGGAGTTTTCAAGTGTTATTTGGAGCAAGCGCTGAGCCTCAACGGCAAATTCCATAGGCAATTTGTTCATTACCTCTTTGGCATAACCGTTGACTATGAGTCCTACGGCTTCTTCGGTGGGTATACCACGTTGATTGCAGTAAAATAATTGATCCTCGCTGATTTTGCTGGTGGTAGCCTCGTGCTCTACGATGGCCGACGAGTTGCGCACATCAATGTAGGGGAATGTGTGGGCACCGCAAGTCGACGACAGTAGCAGCGAGTCGCATTGGGTGTAGTTGCGAGCGCCCTCAGCTGCCGGCGCCACTTTCACCAATCCTCGGTAGGCATTTTGGCTATATCCGGCTGAAATACCTTTCGACACGATAGTGGAACGAGTGTTGCGCCCGATGTGTATCATCTTGGTGCCGGTGTCGGCTTGCTGGTGATTGCGTGTGACGGCCACAGAGTAGAACTCGCCGGTGGAGCCTTCGCCTTTGAGTACACACGAGGGGTATTTCCAGGTGATAGCCGAACCGGTTTCGACTTGTGTCCACGACAGTTTGCTATAGTCGCCGCGGCAGAGTCCGCGTTTGGTTACGAAGTTGTACACGCCGCCTCGACCTTCAGCATCGCCCGCATACCAGTTTTGCACAGTGGAATACTTCACTTCAGCGCGGTCTTCCACCACGATTTCTACTATCGCAGCGTGAAGTTGGTTCTCATCGCGCTGTGGAGCCGTGCAGCCTTCGAGGTAACTGACGTAGGCATCATCGTCGGCCACTATAAGTGTGCGCTCGAATTGTCCGGTACCGGAGGCATTGATGCGGAAGTAAGTCGACAGTTCCATCGGGCAACGAACGCCTTTGGGAATATACACAAACGAGCCGTCGGAGAATACTGCCGAGTTGAGTGCCGCATAGAAGTTGTCGCGGTACGACACCACTGAGCCAAGGTACTTCTTCACCAATTCCGGATAGTCCTTCACCGCTTCGGATATCGAGCAGAAAATAATGCCCATTTGGGCTAACTTTTCGCGGTGGGTGGTTTTGACTGATACAGAATCCATCACTGCATCAACGGCCATACCGCTGAGTTGCTTTTGCTCTTCCAAGGGAATACCGAGACGATTGAATGTGTCGAGCAGTTGAGGGTCTACTTCATCGAGCGATTGAGGAGCTTTCTTCTGTCGCGGCTCGGCATAGTAACTGATTGCTTGAAAATCTATTTCGGGAATGGTGAGATGTGCCCACTTCGGGGGTGTTAATGTGAGCCAATATCGATATGCTTGGAGGCGAAATTCGAGCAACCATTCCGGCTCGTTCTTGCGAGCGGAAATGTGGCGAATTATGTCCTCGCTTAGCCCACGCTCTATTACATCAGTGTCGATATCGGTAACAAAGCCATAACGATACTCGCTTTTGGCGGCATCGGCTATTACTTCGTTGTCGGAGCGTTTTGCAGAATTGTCAGGTTTCATATATGTTATTCTGTTGATTCAGAATTGTTTATATCAGTTAAAAATCCAAAGGTGGCAGGCGCTGTGTCGAGCACTATACCGCGCCATGGCTTGGAGTCGTCGCGCAAGGTGTCGCTACTGATGGCTTCGGCCACATTGAGCACTAAACTCAGAGCCAGCCCCCATTGAAGCATCTTGAATACGGCTCCGCCTATCGAGTCGGCTATGCCTATTTTCACTGCTCTGACTGCTGTGCGAAGCAGTCGCGCCAAGCACCATACACCAAAATATGTGCCAACAGCCAAAATGCCATACACACCTATGCAGGTCCCTATCGAGGCTTCTTCGCTTACCATAGCGAGTAGCGGCTCACCAAACAGACGGCAAACCAACACCGCTACTACTACTCCGGCAATCTGTCCCACTTGAGCCAAAAAGCCCGAGACAAAGCCCTTTATAGCGGCTGCGCCTATCACTATCAATATAAACAAATCCAATATCATATTGTTTGCAAAAAATCAATTGCAAAGTTACAAAAAAAAGCCGAAACCGCCAAGACTATAAATTATAGGATTGGCGATTTTGCAGGTTGGCGTTTATTTTGTACTTTTGCACAAAAATTGATATGGAAATCGTAGTATTAAATGGAAGTCCGCGCCGCGGCGGCAATACGGATGCACTTGTTGAGGCCTTTGTAGCCGAAGCATCAAAGCAACATCATGTGAATGTGTATCGTGCAAGTGATTATGATATACATCCTTGCAAAGGATGCAATGCTTGTTTTGCCTCCGACACGCATCGATGTTCACAACTCGATGATATGTCCATCATTATCAACGCCTTGTCGAAGGCTGATATGTTGGTGGTCGCTTCGCCCGTGTACTTCTACTCAATCAGCGCTCAACTCAAAGCGCTTATCGACCGCTTGCACAATCCCATTCGCGACTCCTTCCCCATCAAATATATCGGCTTGATGTGCGTGGCCGCCTCCTCAAAACCGCAAGTATTCGACTCTATTAAAGTGCAATATAGACTCCTTTGTAACTTTTTCGACATTCAAGACAAGGGAATGGTGCTTGCCGGTAATCAGAAGAAGCGCGTAGGCCCGGATTTAGCTCCATTTATCGACGAAGCACGCTCTTTTGCTCAAAGTATATGAAAACAGCCGTTATTTCTATCGCAATGACAGCGCTTTGCGCTTGTTCTCATTCAATATATCAGCGTCAAACCGACGAGTTTTTAGCCAATATGTCGCCGGGATTGCAAGACCGCCAAGCCGACGCGATTGTTCAGGCCATCAATGGCGATTGCTCGGCACTCAACAGGGTGCGTAACTCGCGTAATTCATGTCCGGAGATTTCAGCCAACGTCGACACCTGTATGCTTAACCCCACTATGCGATTGTATTCGCCCATCAATTGCGACCGGCATTTGCCATTATTAATCTATCTGCATGGTGGAGGATGGACATTCGGAAGCATCAATAGTTGCGCCCGCTTTTGCAACGCGATTGCCTCCTCGGGTAAGATAAAAGTGCTCGCTGTTGACTATCGCCTCGCACCGGAACACCCTTTCCCGGAAGGCCTCGACGATTGCTGTGATGCTGTGGAATATGCTATCGACAAAGCCACCACTTTGGGAATTGATGCCGATAAGATTTCAGTAGGCGGCGACAGTTCTGGAGGAAACCTTTCCCTCGCAACGGCTATACGTTGCAAGGGAAAGATAGACAAATTACTACTGTTCTATCCTGTCACAAAGGCCTTTGCCGACGGCTCTCAATCGTGGGAACGCTATGCCTCCGGCTTCGGACTTGATGCCCGCATTATGAACGAGTTCAATCGCGCATATACTCTCCGAGCCGAAGCTTCTGACACCTTGATTAGCCCGGGCCTGTGCTCAAGTGCGACCTTAACCAATCTGCCGCCCACATTGTTAGTGGCTGCCGAACGCGATATCCTTTGCGACCAAGGGCGCGAGTTCGCCGCCAAGGCTCCAAACAACGTCACGCGAGTTGAAATCCCCAAAGCCGTCCACTTGTTCATCACCGTGCCGGGCCAACCGGCGGCTTTTGACCGTGCTGTGGCTTTGGCTCTCGATTTCTTAGTCGGACAGTATTAATTGCCTGTACTCCATTGTTCAGATGCAGTGATGGCTACTCTCCCATAAGAGATGCTAACAGAACTTGTATATTTTTACCAAATATTTACTTTCAATTATCAATTTCTGAATTCTTTACTTCCCAAAAGCCGTTACGTTTGCCATTCTTTCGTTCAATAATTCCTTTTTCGACTAAATTAACGGTGATGGATTTCACCGTCCGCTCTGCTTTGCCGATGCTTGTTGCAATTTCCTTTTGAGTTGCTTTAGGATGTTCACGAATGTAATTTAGCACGGCAATTTCTTCCAAAGTGCAATCCAAAGTGCAAATTTTGCACTTTGAAACTGCTTCTAATTGCAAATTTGCACTTTGAATATGTTCTTTTATATTTTCTTTGACGAGCAAATCTCGATTTCTCAGTTCGTTATGTTCTGAAAGAATAAGATTTCTGAAGAACTTTTCCAGAAATTCGGTTGAAACGTATATCCCTTTAGCCAAATTATTATAATTGGCTCTTACCAAGGCATTGCGGAAATACCATGAATGTTGCGCAAAGGCTTCATTATTTATGTCAAAGCCAAATGAGCGTAAATACTTGATTGTAAATACGGCCGTGGCTCGAGTATTTCCTTCTCCAAATGGATGTATTTGCCATATTCCCGAAATGAATTTCGAAATATGTGTGATTGCATCGTTGATGTTCAAATCCTTATAAACAAAGTTCTTTTCTTGCGTAAAGTCATAATTCAGAGTATCAAGGATACTATCTGCACTGGAATAAATTACTGTATCGCCATTCAGCGCCCATTCCTTTTTTGTGATATTATAGTCCCTAAGTTTACCGGCATGATTAAAAATGCCTTGAAATAATCGCCGATGAATTGTAATAAACTCAATTGGAGAGAATGTGAATGTCTTTTCTGACAATAGTTCGGTTATTCGTGCCGATACTTTATCTGCTTCTTCTGTTCGATCTTCAACACTCTTTCTAACAGCCTTGGATTGGTAGTAACTATCAATCAATCGCTTAGCATCTTCGATTGTGATATCTCCTTCAATATGCCTACGGGCTGTTTGCACCAAATACTCTGAAGGCTGCAAATCGTCAACGGCTTGCAAACCTATGGCAGTTTGCCAAGCATAACTCTTTTCTTTCTTATGTGGCTCTCCTTGCCTTATGTATTCTTCAAAGTCATTCATGAGGTAAACGATAATTTTTGCAAAGATAATAAAAAAGTTTGAATACTTATTTTTCCCTTTGCAAAAATTATCAACTAATACACTATTTCCCATCAATGTGTGGTGAAAGTGCGGTTGGCGCCCGTGTCGCCGCGTTCCACTGCCTGACGCGGACGCCCTTTGTAAAGTGTATAGGAGAATGATAGCGAAACACTGGTGCTATAACCTCGGCTATTGAGGCTATAATAAAATTCGTCGGTGTCGTAAGTCTTCCGATTATTATCGCTGAAGAAAGTGCCGTAGGTGAGGCTTACTTTCCCTCCG
>SFNM01000136.1 GCA_004552725.1 Bacteroidales bacterium
AGAGCCGACGCACAGATTGCCGATGTGACGGAAAGTATTTCATTCATCCTGCGCCGCCTCCCGTTATCAGAATTATTGCCGTTGAAATTATGTAAACAGCCATAATACATAGTATAATTGCAAGCAGGGTTGAAAAGACTGCCTCAACGCTTTCAAGGAGCTTTGAGCACTGCGGAAGATTGAGCACCTCGGCTGTTGACTTGCCCAGCCAGAGCGTTACAATCCACATAAGGCTCTGCAAAATTACAGGCAGAAACACTACTGCGATTGAGATTATGACGAATACTCCCACTCCCGATTTCAGCAGAGTTATACTGCCCTGAACGGTTTTATATGCATCCGACAAAGCAGAGCCTACAATTGGGATAAACGAGTTAAGAGAAAATCTTACAGCTCTTGAGGTTACGTCGTCAAGCGAAGTTGTGATAATCTGCTTAAATGACAAAAGAGCAGAAAGAATTGTTTGACAAAGAAAATCCATTTTGGGCTGATTTCTTTAAGCCGTAGGCATATTATTTGCCTTTGTTCAGATATCCAATGAACTCAAAAATGAATTGGTCCTAAACTGTGCAGGCGGATAAGGTAACGAGAATTGCGAAATGCTTACCTAAACTAAATTCCGGATGCTTCCTCATAGGCTAGGATAAAATAAATAAATCTAAATGAAAAACAAAAGCAAAAAGCCCATCGATCCGTGGGAATATAAAAGCCCGAAATTGGAGAACTTCGACCCGTGGAAAACCGTTGGCGGCGCTCCGAAGCCGAAGCAGCCAAAATTGCCGGAACCAAGCCGAAGATGAGCACCTGCGGCTGCATCGTGGGCTGTCTGCTGCTGGCCACCTTTATATACTTCTTCATAATTTGTTGGTAGATATGTAATTATGGTTAAATCGGCCAACATCCTTAACTTTACCAAAGCGCTTGGTTATATGCCGCAGCCGTAGTTTAACCTACTGGAGGCTATGATGTTTACCTGCTCTGGCCGATGTGTATGCCATTACTCGTTGGTAGGACTGTATGGAGATGTCCTTAATGATTGTCATTTAGTTATACCAAATGGTTGTAGGTTTGGAGTATGATAGTCGGTTTTTCTTTGTCAAGCGAAGAATTTTTGCTAAATTTGCATTGTGAAAGATTTTGCAGCCATTGATTTTGAGACAGCCAATGCAGAGCGTTCAAGCGTGTGTAGTGTTGGCGTTGTTATTGTGCGAAACGGGCAGATTGTTGACCGTTTCTATAGTTTGATTTATCCTCAGCCCGAGTATTTCTGCTATTGGAACACGCGCGTGCACGGATTGGTGATGGAGGATGTGGAAGATGCGCCCGACTTTCCGGAAGTGTGGGCAAAAATCGAGCCGCTGATTGAAGGATTGCCGTTGGTGGCCCACAACTGCGCGTTCGACCGCAGTTGCCTCCGCGCTGTATTTGCTTTGCATCACATGGAGTATCCTGAGTATGAGTTTTTGTGCACTTATCGAGCCGCGCAACGAGCACGGTTGCCATTACCCAACTCCAAACTCGACACCGTGGCCGAATATTGCGGCTTTTCGCTCCGCAATCACCACCACGCATTGGCCGACGCTGAAGCGTGTGCCGCAATCGCTTTAAAACTGCTATGAGTCGGCGATTTGCATACATAGAAGTTGACAATGTGGGCACCCTATTGGTTGGAGCCGACGCCAAAGGATTATTTGTGTGCGATTGGCTAAACTCTCGCCACGATCTTTCACGATACTTAAATTGCGTAGTAGATGCTGAGGCCACCGCCAACGCAGTTGAGCAACTGAAGCAATATCTTCAAGGGCAGCGTCGGTCGTTCACTATACCTATCAATCCGTCGGGCACAGCATTTCAAAAGTTGGTTTGGAACGCGTTATTGCAAATGCCATACGGTAGCACATCTTCATACGCTGAAATAGCGCGCCGCATCGGAAGGCCAACGGCAGTGCGCGCCGTAGCCAATGCCATCGCCGCCAACCCTATCTCAATTTTCATCCCATGTCACCGCATTTTACCGAGCAACGGCACCCTCGGCCAATATGCCGGAGGCGCCGCTGCCAAGGATTATCTTCTTAAGTTGGAAGCGCGTAATTAATGGCCCGCATTATCGAGGAATTGCCACTTTTCGGTATCCATCAAGCCTCGATCGGTGACTTTCAGTGCCGGAATAACGGGTAAGCACATGAATGCCATGGTGATAAACGGAGATTTGAGTTTACACCCGGCTTTGCGGATTGTTTCGCGCAAGCGTTCACTGCGATAGGCGATTTCGTGGCCGCTTAGCGGTGAAATCAGGCCGGCAATCGGCAGGGCCATATCCGCCAACTCATCGCCGGCAATTGCCACCTCACCACCTTGCATTTCTATCACACGATTTATGGCTCGCACTATGAATTGGTCGGAGGAGCCAACCGCCACAATATTGTGGCAGTCGTGTGCTATCGAAGCGGCCATCGCGCCATTCTCGATGCCGAAACCTCTAATCAATGCCACCACCGGATGTGCGCCCGGAGTATAGCGATTGCATACCACAATCTTTTGCACCTCTCCCCAAGGATATCGCATATCATCGAGCGGATTGCCGCTTACCGTCACTTCATCGTGGCCTGTGAGCAAACTGCCATCAGACGCCACAATGATGTGAGCGGTGTCGCCTCTGCGTAAGTCAAAAGCAATGTCGGCCGAAGTAATGGGCTGTGCCACAAAGTTGTTTGGATAATTACCCAAAATAGCCATTTGGTTAGAAATGGACTTCGACTGCGATTGTATGATGCTAAGATATGAATTGCAGTTGAAGACCTCCTTGCCTCGAATTACGGTGCTCAGAATACGCATCTGCGGCGAGAGTTGATCCACGGCAATAAAGTTGGCGGCATCGCCCGGTTGTAGCAGTCCCCAATCAAGATGATAGTGCTTTTGGGGAGTGACACATGCGGCAGTAAGCACTTCCCACAAGTCGTATCCGTCGGCTAAAGCACGTTTCACTATATTATTAATGTGACCGCGAATAAGGTCGCCGGGATGACAATCATCAGTGCAGAACATCACCATATCCGGATGCTCTGGTAGGATTGGTATCAGCAATTCATAATTTTTGGCCGCCGAGCCTTCGCGAATTTGCACCTTCATTCCGGCAGCCACACATTCGCGAGCCTCGTCTAAGGTGGAACATTCGTGGTCGGTGGTTATGCCTGCCGCGGCATATAGTTGCCGTTGTTGGCCGCAAACGCCTGGCGCATGACCGTCGACCGGTTTGCCACACGACAATGCTGCTTCAATCTTGGCCATAACCTGCGGATCGCTGTTTAGCACGCCGGGATAGTTCATCATCTCGGCCAAAAAGCCAATATCCGGGCGCGACATTAATTCCTTAATTGCAGAGGCATCAAGTGTGGCACCACCTTGCTCGATATCGCTCCCGCACGAGGGCACACACGATGGTGCTCCGAAACAGAAGTTGAACCGTATGTGACGGCCGGAATTTATCATAAAGTCAATACCTTCCACGCCCAACACATTGCAAATCTCATGGGGATCGGTCACAACACCAATGGTACCTTGCTCCACCGCCACACGGGCAAACTCGGCCGGCACCATCATACTACTCTCAATATGTACATGGCTATCAATAAATCCCGGCATCAAAAATGGTGCCGTCGGCGACACATCTATAGGCTTAATTGACACAATTTTGCCATCGCTAACGGTGATTTCACCTCCGAATATTCGTCGATTGAGAAGATCTACTATGTGACCGCTTATTTTCATCTTTTTA
>SFNM01000137.1 GCA_004552725.1 Bacteroidales bacterium
TTCTTACGTATTCTATCCTTAAAACAAACACGCTAATTTGTTGAAAATTAGCGTGTTGATTGCGGAGCGAGGGGGATTCGAACCCCCGATACGCTTTTGACGTATACACGCTTTCCAGGCGTGCCTCTTCAGCCACTCGAGCATCACTCCATCGGTGGTTTGCGGGTGCAAAGTTACGATATTTTGTAGAATAATTAAGCATTGAAAGTGTTAATATTGCTTAATTTGATTATTTTTGTTGGATATGGTCGTATGGTTAGGAAGGATTATGGGTGAATTATGTGGAGGTGTTTGTGGATTGGCGGATTATTTGTAACTTTGCGCAAAAGTATAAGTCGACGGGTCGTAATTGAATTGGCGCGTGGGCATTGATTAGTTTTTTTACCATGAAAAGTGTTTTGGAAATATGTGCCGGCGATATTGGCTCTGTTGTGGCTGCGCAGCGGGGAGGCGCACAGCGTGTGGAGTTGTGTAGCGCGTTGGCGTTGGGAGGTTTAACTCCGTCGCAAGGATTTATAAATGCGGCTGTTGGGGTAGGGGGGCTTCGTGTGCATGTGTTGGTGCGGCATCGCGAGGGTGACTTTGTATATAGTGCGGCTGAGTTGTCGGCGATGCTCAAGGATATTGAGATGGTGGCTCATGCCGGTGCTGATGGAGTGGTGATAGGAGCATTGTGTGCGGATGGGACGGTTGACGTGGATGCTTGTCGACAAATGGTATTGATGGCAAAGTCGCATGGGCTAAGTGTGACATTTCATCGGGCATTTGACCGAGTGTGTCGACCTATGGAGGCTTTGGAGCAAGTGATTGCGTTGGGTTGCGATTATTTGTTGACCTCGGGTTGTGCCGAGTCAGCGATTAAAGGAGTGGAGATGTTGAAGCGGTTGCAAAAGGCTGCATGTGGACGAATAGAGATTATAGCGGCGGCCGGTATCAACAGTGATAATGTAGCTGAGGTGATGCGCCGAAGTGGCTGCCGGCAGGTGCACGCGTCGGCACGTCATAATGTGCCGTCGTCGATGCAATATGAGCGTAGCGAAGTGCGTATGGGCGCTTCTGATGCTGAAAGAGAGCGATTAACAACGGATATTGAAGAAGTAATAAAAATAGTATCACAGATATGAAGAAGATAATATTAGCGGTATTGGCTTTTGTAGCCGTTTTTGAAATGAAAGTTGAGGCAAGTCGCACTTGCGATGAGTATGTGGATTATTTGTATGGGTCGATGATGCCGGCAGATAGTTTGGATTATCCTCGCGAGTTTTATGAGCGTAATGTGGAATTGTCGTTGGAGGCTCGTGAGACGATGCCGTGGGGCTCGATTGTGCCGGAGCGTGAGTTCTGCAATTTCGTGTTGCCGGTGCGAGTGAACAACGAGCATTTGGATATGGCGCGAGAAATGTTATATAATTCATTGAAGCAGCGAGTTGCCGGTATGAGTATGGGTGAGGCGGCTTTGGAGGTCAATCACTGGCTTCACGAGCGTGTGACTTATCGCCCGAGTGATTCGCGCACATCGACACCGTTGGCCACTTTGTGCACATCGTTTGGTCGCTGTGGTGAGGAGTCGACGCTTGCGGTAGCGGCCATGCGCGCAGTGGGTATTCCGGCGCGACAGGTTTACACGCCGCGCTGGGCGCATACGGATGATAATCATGCGTGGGTAGAGGTATGGGTTGATGGCGCTTGGCATTTTTTAGGTGCTTGCGAGCCGGAACCGCTATTGGATTTGGCATGGTTCAATGCTCCGGCATCGCGAGGTATGTTGATGACTACTAATGCGCTGGCTGGATACGATGGTCCGGAGGAAGTATTGTCTACTTCGCGCTTTTTTACTCAAATTAACGTTACTTCGAACTATGCGCCGGTGGCTGAGGCTAAGGTACGAGTGCTCAATCGTTTAGGTGAGGCGGTAAGTGGCGCTACTGTTCGATTTTTGTTATATAATTACGCAGAATTTTTCACTTTAGCCACGAAAGTGAGTGATATGTCGGGAATGGCATCGCTCACGGCCGGTTGTGGAGATTTGCTTGTATGGGCAACGGCGGTCGATGGGTCTACATTCGGTTTTGCTAAATGTAGCGTTGGACGCGACGATGTGGTTGACGTAGTGATGGATAAAGATGCTTCTTATGCTGATGTGGTTGAATACGACTTGGTGCCGCCCCGTTCCGGAGCAAATTTGCCGGAGCCGACTGCTGCGCAACGTGCTGAAAATTCGCGTCGATTTGCGATAGAAGATTCAATCCGCAATGCGTATATGGCGACTTTCTTCAGTGCAGCATCCGCTTCTGAGTATGTGGAAGCAAATCATTTGCCACTCGAAGCGGCTGAGTTGTTGCAATTGTCGTATGGCAACCATAAAGCGATTACTGATTTTTTGGCCGGAGCGCAGAATAAGAAACTGGCAGTGAGATTTCTGAAATCGCTGAGCGAAAAAGATTTGCGCGATGTAGACCCTTCTATTATTCGAGAGTTCTATCACGAGAATTTGCCTAATGGAGTAGATACGACTACATATATTAAATATGTGATGTGCCCGCGCGTGTGGAATGAACATCTCAGCCCATATCGGTCGTATTTTGCACAAGCAAATATTGGATACGACAATCCTGAGCAGTGGATTGAGTGGATTGACCGCAATATCGCAATCAATGTGCGAAGCACTAATCGCGGAGTGATAACCTCGCCGGAGAAAGTGTATGAGTATCGCAATGGGATAGACCCGCTGTCGCGAAATGTGTTTGCAGTGGCATCGCTACGCACAATGGATGTGCCGGCATATCTTGATGGTGTGACCGGTCGCTTGCATTATATTAATAAAGAAGGATTGGATTGCGAAGTAGTGTTCAGCGACCAACGTCAAGGTGCGGCCTTGGATATCCCGGCCGGCGAATTGATGTTGGATTATACACCGGTGGGTCGCATCGATGATCCGGGTTACTATACTCATTTTTCGTTGGCAACGATAGTTGACGGGGCCCCCGCGCAATTGAATTTTGATGATATCACCCCGTGGAGCACTACCTTTGGTAAGGGAATGAAAGTTGATGCCGGCTTGAATTTGTTGGTAAGCGGACAGCGCTTGGCTTCCGGGTCGGTGTTGGCGCGGCTTGACTTTTTCCACGTTGAGGCTGATGCAATCAACCATCATCCGCTGGTTATTCGACAGAGTGATACATCAGTGCAAGTGCTTGGCAATTTCAACAGCGAAAATGTGTACCATGAACTGGCGTTGAATGAGGATAAAAGCATACTATCTACCACAGGCCGAGGCTATTATTTGATAGCGCTTATCCGCGCCAACCATGAGCCGACAGCGCATATCTTGAACGACATATCGCTTCAGGCGCAGGCTTTCGAGCAGTGGGGCGGAACAATCTTGCTATTGTTTGAGGATGCTGACGAGGCGACTCGGTTTAATAGAGAGACTTATCCGAATTTGCCCAAAAATGTGGTATTTGGGTCGGACATTGATGGCAAAATCAGTTCGGAGATGGCGCAATTCGGCACCGACCGCCCTGTGGTGTTGATCGCAGATACGTTTAATCGCGTGGTGTTTATTTCCGAAGGCTATACCATCAATATTGACCAACGATTGCTCAATACTCTCCACCAACTGCAATAGTTGGTGGAGAGTAGGGGGTTACTTCTTGCGCGAATTCTGAATTTTAATGCCGGTGATAATAATGCAACAGAAAAGAGTGATAG
>SFNM01000138.1 GCA_004552725.1 Bacteroidales bacterium
AAATTCCGAAGAAAAAATGAGTGAACAACCGCATCTCACGGCCCATTTGCGTAGCGGCAGGTAGTGCACCTGGCGACGCCGTAGGCGTGCCAAAATCCCCGCCGACATCCGGCCAAAAGCGCCCGCCCACTGGCTTCATCGGCGCAGATTGCCTCGCTCGTTTTGATTTTTCACACATTATATTATATAGCATTATGAGTATTTTTAAGGATAAAGTGCTGATGATTACCGGTGGCACCGGGTCGTTTGGCAACGCGGTGTTGCGCCGCTTTTTGGATACAGATATCAAAGAAATTCGCATCTTCTCGCGCGATGAGAAGAAGCAGGACGATATGCGCCACGAGTATCAGGCGCGTTTTCCCCAAGTAGCTCACAAGATTAAGTTCTACATCGGCGACGTGCGCTCGTTGGAGTCGTGTCGCTCGGCGATGCCGGGTGTGGACTATATCTTCCACGCGGCAGCGCTGAAGCAGGTGCCTTCGTGCGAATTTTTCCCGATGGAAGCGGTTCGCACCAACGTGATTGGCACCGACAATGTGCTGACGGCGGCTATCGAGGCCGGTGTGGAGTGTGTGATTTGTTTGTCGACCGACAAGGCCGCCTACCCCATCAACGCTATGGGCATCACCAAGGCCGTGGAGGAGAAGGTGGCTGTGGCTAAGAGTCGCTATTCGGGCAAGACTAAGATTTGCTGCACGCGCTATGGCAATGTGATGTGCTCGCGCGGCTCGGTCATCCCCTTGTGGATTGAACAAATCCGCCAGGGCAATCCCATCACCATCACTGAGCCTAAGATGACTCGCTTCATTATGAGCCTTGACGAGGCTGTTGACTTGGTGCTGTTCGCCTTCGAACACGGCACCAACGGCGACATCTTGGTGCAAAAGGCACCGGCATGCACTATCCAGACACAGGCCGAGGCCGTGTGCCGCATCTTTGGTGCCGACCCCAAAGACATCCGTGTAATCGGCATCCGCCACGGCGAAAAGATGTACGAAACGCTCCTCACCAACGAGGAATGTGCCAAAGCCGAGGACATGGGCAATTTCTACCGCGTGCCGGCCGACAACCGCACCCTCAACTACGATAAATACTTCACCGAAGGCAACGAGAAGCGGGTGACTCTCACCGAGTTCAACTCCGACAACACCACTCGCCTCGACGTGGAGCAAACCATGCAGAAAATCCTCGCCTTGGAGTACATACAAAACGAACTCAACGGCGTGGCCAACATAGCCAAGTGATATGAAAGTACTTGTAACCGGAGCCAATGGATTTGTGGGCCGTAACCTTTGCGCCCAACTCCGCAACATTCGCGACGGCAAAGCACGTTGCTATCCCGTGGCCATCGACCGAGTGATGGAGTACGACATCGACTCCACCCCCGAGCAACTCGACGAATATTGCCAACAGGCCGACTTCGTGTTCAACCTCGCGGGGGTGAACCGCCCCAAGGATGCCGGCGAGTTTATGCAAGGCAATTTCGGCTTCGCATCCACACTGTTGGACACCCTCAAGCGCTACGGCAACCGCTGCCCGGTGATGCTGTCGAGTTCGGCGCAAGCCTCGCTCACCGGCCGCTTCGGCAACAGCGAATACGGCCGCTCCAAACGCGCCGGCGAGGACCTCTTCCTGCAATACGGCTCGGACACCGGCGCCCGCGTGCTGGTGTACCGTTTCCCCAACCTCTACGGCAAATGGTGCCGGCCCAACTACAACAGCGCCGTGGCCACTTTCTGCCACAACATCGCCCACGACCTGCCCATCACCGTCAACGACCCCTCCGTAGAACTCGAACTACTCTACATCGACGACCTCGTTGATGAAATGATCCTCGCGCTGCAAGGCCGCGAGCATCGCTGCGAGTTCGATGGTCTCACCGTAATACCCTCTGAAGCAGGCCGTTACTGCTACTGCCCCGTGACTCATCGCGCCACTTTGGGTCACATCGTGGAGCTGTTGCACCAATTCGCCGCCATGCCCGCCACCCTTATGGTGCCCGAAATGCCCGCCGACGGCTTCGCCAAACGCCTGATGAGCACCTTCCTCAGTTATCTGCCCAAAGAAAAGGCCATCTTCGATTTGAAAATGAACGTCGACAATCGCGGCTCATTCACCGAACTAATCCACACCCTCAGCTCCGGCCAAGTGTCGATCAACATCTCCAAACCCGGCATCACCAAAGGCCAACACTGGCACCACACCAAGTGGGAACAATTCATCGTAGTCAGCGGCCACGGACTCATCCAACTCCGCAAAGAAGGCACCAACGAAGTACTCAACTACGAAGTCAGCGGCGACCGCATCCAGTCCGTAATCATGCTCCCCGGCTACACCCACAACATCATCAACCTCAGCGACACCCACGACCTGGTAACCGTGATGTACTGCAACGAAATCTTCGACCCCGCCCACCCCGACACCTTCGCCGACCCGGTGGAATAAATTAGCCCTATTAGCTCTATTAGGCTCATTAGTCCAATTAACACCATCATGCAACCTTCCTTCCGCAACGACGGCCGCCTCAAGCTCCTCATCATCGTAGGCACACGCCCCGAAATCATACGCCTCGCCGCCGTCATCAACAAATGCCGCCAATACTTCGACGTTCTCCTCGCCCACACCGGCCAAAACTACGATTACAACCTCAACGGCATCTTCTTCCGCGACCTCCAACTCGCCGACCCCGACGTCTACCTCAACGCCGTAGGCGACGACCTCGGCGCAACCATGGGCAACATCATCAACCTGAGCTACAAACTCATGGTCCAAACCCAACCAGACGCAGTCCTCGTGCTCGGCGACACAAACTCATGCCTCTCAGTCATCGGAGCCAAGCGTCTCCACATACCCATCTTCCACATGGAAGCCGGCAACCGCTGCTTCGACGAATGTCTCCCCGAAGAAACCAACCGCCGCATCGTCGACATCATCTCCGACGTCAACATCTGCTACTCCGAGCACGCCCGCCGATACCTCAACGCCTCATCCGTCGCCCCCCAACGCACCTACGTCAGCGGCTCACCCATGGCCGAAGTACTCCACCAAAACCTTCCCCAAATCCAAGCCTCCGACATACACCAACGCCTCGGCCTCCAAAAAGGCCACTACATACTGCTGAGCGCCCACCGCGAAGAAAACATCGACACCGAAGCCAACTTCACATCCCTCTTCACCGCCATCAACCACCTGGCGCAGAAGTACGACATGCCAATCCTCTACTCCTGCCACCCCCGCTCGCGCAAACGCCTCGAAGCCTCCGGCTTCCAACTCGACCCGCGCGTAATCCAACACCAACCCCTCGGCTTCCACGACTACAACTGCCTGCAAATGAACGCCTTCGCCGTAGTATCCGACTCCGGCACACTCCCCGAAGAATCATCCTACTTCACATCCATCGGCCACCCCTTCCCAGCCGTGTGCATCCGCACATCCACCGAGCGCCCCGAAGCCCTCGACAAAGGCTGCTTCATCCTCGCCGGCATCGACACCCACTCCCTGCTCCAAGCCGTCGACCTCGCCGTCGCCCTCAACACCGACCACCACCACGGACTCCCCGTCCCCAACTACACCGACGAAAACGTCTCCACAAAAATCGTCAAACTCATCCAATCCTACACCGCCATCGTCAACCGCACCGTCTGGCGCAAATCCTAACCCCCCCCCCTCATCCCCCCCTCCCCCCCCTTCCCC
>SFNM01000040.1 GCA_004552725.1 Bacteroidales bacterium
TGAAGTCATCAACATCGAAGCATCGCAATTAGTTGTGACTCTCAATGGGGCTGACGTGCAAGCAACCTCTGCCACCCTCAACCTTGCCGACAATACCATCACTCTTGCAGGTGTGCTCCCTGCCAACGATTTAGTGATTAACATCACCACCTCACCATCGGCTGAAGGTATCACTTTCGAAGGGTCCTCATTATGCACACCCTCAATCAACCCGGATGCACGTTCGTTAGCAGACATTTTGGTCTCCGTGCGAGGTTCAATCATCAATGGTATCGCCAATATCATTGTTCGTACATCCCAAATAATAGAACAAAACCGCGCGATGGTTGGCGAGTGGTCTCTCATCAACAAAATCACATACTCCGGTACTTATTGGGACCAAACAGTTGAATCCTCTCCCTTGTTGCTCCGCTGGGATGCCGCACCAAATATGGAACTACTGATGTCGCAATTTGGTGCAGCCTTGGCCTATCAAAATCTCAAATTGCTCAAACTCAACGACAACGCCACTGCCGAAATCACCTATTGTCCCTCACCTAAAATGGACATGGTGCTTCCTAATCCTGATGGTACAATACCGGAGCCTACTCACAACAATTGGGTCACCACCGAGCCAAACCAGTTCTTCTGGTTCGTCAAAGGCGACCGTCTCTGCTTGGTACCCAACATCTACAAGATGCTTCGCGACCGCTTGGCCACAATCGGTGGCAACAACGGTGACATTGCCACTCAAAGCCGAGCCATCAACCGCGACCAAATCGACTCAATCGCCACCGTTGCAATCGAATCAATCAATTGGATGCGCGACTTCGCCAAGCAATGGGCTGCACCGGGACTCTCGTTCAAGTACACCCTCGATGGCGACAACCTCGCAATCTATTGGGACAAAGAAATGCTCGATCCGATTATGCAACTCGACTGCATTTTCACATTCCTACAATCTAAAATCGATGCAATCGAAGATGAAGAAACAGCCGGTATGATTAATATGCTGCTCCAATTCGCAGGTATGCAATCCATCACCGACCTCCCCGACCTCTGGCAAAACACCAACGAATTTTATCTCGCCCTCAACTTCTGTAGATAACAATTCACATCTCATTAAACGTCTTAATTGGATAAAAGCGCCTCAAAGTTGGCGCTTTTATCCATTTTTCTTACCATTTCGTAAAATATTTGCTTTTTTTCGCCTTTTATGTGCAATTATTTTCCTACATTTGCAATTAATTATAATAAGAATTTATCCGCTTCTTTAAACTAATTCGACTTTTTCTCGTCAAATCATAAAACTAAATATCACGAGCAATATGAAAACCTTCAAACTACTCTCCACGTTGATGCTCGTCGCCTCTTCCCTAATTTTGGCACCGTCAACCTCGGCCTCCTCTTGGGACGATGACGATGATATCTACTACAACCCCTCATCGAAGCCTCAGCAGACTACCCAACCCGCTCGACAATCTACATACGTCCCTAATACCGTAGTTGACTATCCTGCGGCCGACACTTTCTATGCCAACTATGGCGGTTTACAGATGGATCTCGATGAGTATAACCGTCGCGGACAATTTCTCGTGCCCGACTCTGTTGCCTCCGACTCTACAGAACTCGGTGGCGACTCTTACCAATACACTCGTCGCATCGAACGTTTCTACAACTCCGACATCGTGAACGGATCAGGCAACCAAGACCTTGTTGACTCATATTATTCCACTGAAGCCAACTCCAGTGCCGACCAAATCAACGTTTACGTTGTCAATGCATACCCCACTTGGGGATATACCTGGGCTAACCCTTACAACTACTACCTCTGGAGCAATCCTTACTATTACGGGTGGTCGTACTACTACCCCTACTATGGTTGGTCATGGAGTTGGGGCTTCTATGATCCCTACTATAGTTGGACTTGGGGATGGTCGCCTTGCTACCCATATTACCATCACCACCACTGCTGGCACGACTCATGGCACTACCACGATTACGGCTACAACCACCATGGCGGTGGTTACCGCCCCGGACGCGCCGATGGTGCTCAATTCCCTCACGGTTCATCTTCCGGTAGCGGTAGCATCTCGCGTCCCGGCGCATTCAGTGCAGGCGCTTCCGGTGTATCTCGTCCCGGCAATATGGGCACCGGACGCGGTCGTTCCAACGCTTCGCCCTCAAGCACCACTCGCCCAAGCATCGGTAACAGTTCTTCCGGCAACCGCAATAACAACTCTTCAACCGGTAGCGGCTACAATCGCGGTCGCAACTCCGGTAGCAACTCCAGCCGTCCTTCCTACAATCAACCTTCTCGCCAATCGTCAGGCAACAACTCCGGAAGTTTCAATAGCGGTGGCTCGCGCGGTCGCTCCTCCGGTGGCTCTTACGGAGGTTCACGCGGCGGTGGCGGTGGTGGACGCGGTCGTCGATAATTACCACCCTATTCCTTATCGTTAACTATTTACACATTAACATATGAATAAACTTCTCACCATTGTAGCACTCTCTTCGCTTCCTGCCATCGCTATGGCCCAGAGCGCTCCCGATGCCTACAATTTTTCACAAACTGATATGCGCGGCACTGCTCGCTTCCTCTCTATGGGCGGAGCTTTTACCGCCCTCGGTGGCGACCTCAGTTGTCTCAATCAAAACCCCGCCGGCATAGGCGTGTACCGTCGTAGCGAAATCGGTGCAACTCTCGAAATTGCGCCTGCCAAAATCTCCTCCTCGACAGTCTCCAACAACATATCAAAATCTAACACATACGCCTACTGCAACAACTTCGGCTATGTAGGCACCGTGCACCTCGACGGCGCTATGCCCACCTTCTCTTGGGGCGTGTCGTACAATCGCATCGCTTCGTTCGACCGCGACTACTCCGTCTACAACGGCTCCACCGAGACCTCTCTCACCAACTACATCGCTTCTTTCACCAATGGCGTTGACAACTCCAAATTGGAATTCGACAATGTCAACAGTTATAACCCATACTACGATTCTAACGAAGATTGGCTCTCAATCCTCGCATACAATTCATACCTTATCAACCCCTCAGGCGGTGCTAATCAATACGTAGGCCTCGCCAACAACAGCACCAACGGCGACGCTCTCACTCGCGTTCACGAACGCGGATACGTCGACGAATATGCCATCGATTTCGGCGGCAACGTTGAAAACTGCGTGTACTGGGGTATCGGCTTCGGCATCACCGACTTCTCACTCAATCAACGAGTTGAATACAGCGAGAGTATGGAAAATGCCACCATCTACAATGGCTCCACGCTCATCAATAACGGTGATGCAGGCTTCAATCTCACCAACCACCGAGTAGTCACCGGCACCGGCCTCAATATCAAAGCAGGTGTCATCTTCAAACCTATCCAAGAATTCCGCATCGGCATCGCCGTACACACCCCCACTTGGTATGACATGAAGCAATCTTCCTACGGCGAAGTCGACTACTCATACTTCGACCCCAACATGGCCGAAGGTCGCGACAACCCCTTCCAAGGCAACGAATACACTGATGATGCTTATTATGACTTCCGCCTTAAGTCACCATGGAAACTCATGGTGGGCGGTGCTTGCGTCATCGGCAATCAGGCTATTTTATCGTTCGACTACGAACGTCAAGCCTACAATGATATGTCGCTCAAATATGAAGACGGTTGGGACTCTTGGGTCGACAACACTTGGGCCAACGACCACATTAAAGAATACTACAAAGCGTCGAACATTGTGCGCATCGGTGCCGAATATCGCCTCACTCCAAGTGTAAGCCTCCGCGCAGGTTACGCCTACTCCACCACCAACGTCAAAGAAGAAGTTGAAAACGGAGCCATCGAAGTTGCTACCGCCGGCACTAACCCCGCCTACACCCTCAACAAAGACACCAACCAAATCTCTGCCGGCCTCGGCTACCGCTACCAAGCATTCTACATCGATGCCGCTTACGTGTATCGCAACCGTAAATCAACCTACCACGCCTACACCAACTTCAACGGCTATCGCGCTCCCCAAGCCGACCTCACCGAAATCAACCATTCCATCGTCCTCTCCCTCGGCTTCAAATTCTAATCTTCTCCACTACAAAGATATGCCACACCTCGCACCGCCACAGGTACGAGGTGTGGCTTTATTATTATCTTTTCCTTTTTAGTAAAGTTTCAACATTAATCATGTTTTTACAAAAAAATTACTATTATGTAAGATTATTTGAATTTTTTTCATCAAATATTTTGCAATTTAATATTTTTGATTTAAATTTGCAGCCGAAAGCTTCAAAAACGTTTCCAATTATTAACCAAACTATCGTACTGACTATGAAGAAAGTCTACTCACTTATTTTAACACTATTCGCAGTCTTTACCGCACTGACTGCATCTGCTCAGGAAGAGACCCAGATCAGTTTTACTCTTGTGCTCGACAATCCTGATGCTGTTACCGTCACCATCTCCAACCAAGAGCAAGAAGTTGTAGCCGGTAACAACGACTTCTCTGTCAACCCCTACACCTCGCTCGAAGTTCGCCCCAAAGGCGACTTCGCCATCACCTCCGTTACCGATAAAGACGGCCTCGCCCTGAGCTTGTATGGCGGTTACTTCTCCAAGTACTTCTATTCCGTGAACGAATCCGGTCAAATCTACACCGTTACTACCAAGAACCTTGCCGAAAGCCGCACCTGCAGCTTCGTGCTCATCGCCGACAACCCCGACTTGATTAACGCCTCGCTCAGCGGTTCCGGCGCTGAACTCAACTTGGTTGAAGGCCCACAGACCATCGCTTTCGACCCCGAACTCGAAACCGAGCTCTACCTCAACTCCACCGGCTCCAAGAAGATCTTCGCCATCACCGTTAACGACGAGCCCTTCACCGTGGACTGGTCCAACACCATCCCCTTGGCCGACGGCATGACCATCGATGTCAAAGCCGAATACCCCGATATGCCCTGCAACATCACCCTCTCCTTCCCCGAAGGCACCGGCATCGAGTGCATCGCTAATGTGGCTATCAACTACGTAGACATCACCCTCGATGGCAACACATTCTCTTGTCAAGCCGAGGACCACGTCGATATCCGTATCTCCGACGCTTACAAAGTCAACGGCTACTCCTTCAACGGCGAGCCCCAAGACATGACCGACTTCTACAGCAACATCATGATGACACCCACCGAAGACACCGAGGTGTTCATCGATGCTGAACCTCTGCCCAAGCTCCACGCCACCGTCATCATCGACAACCCCGCCAACGTGAGCGCAACCCTCCAATATGAAACCATCACCCTCGAACCCGGTGAAAACACCATCGAATTCATCCAGAACAACGCGTCCTTCTCCGTAAGCAACAGCCCCTTAGGCACAGTGACCAAAATCACCCAAACACTCAACGGCGAAGAGACCGACAAAACCGGCTCGTACTTCATCACCTTGGAAGACGGTATGATTCTCAACATCGAAACCGAGGATAAAGACCTGCCCAATATGTTCGTTCTCTACGTAGAAGACGTGGCAGCTTGCAACTACACATTCGGCCTGTCCAACTCCGACTGGGAAGAATACACCGTGGTTGAAGGTTACAACTTCATCCCCTTCAACGACGGCGACCTCCAGCTCTACCTCGGCGGCGAAACTGCCAACGAACACCAATCCGTATGGGTTAACTACGAGCAACTCGCTCCCCGCTACGAAGGCGGCAGCTCTTGGCAATTCACCCCGCAAGACGGCGACGTGGTGAAAGCATTCGCCCTCAATCCCAACCCCGACACCTACCAAGTAACCTTTGAAGTAGAAGGCGAGGAAGAAGGCGACCCCGTCACCACCAAAGACTGGGTAACCTACAACGACGACTGGAAGAACTTCACCGTCCTGGGCAAAACCGCCATCGTATTCGGTTGCGAAGCCGACGCCCAAGTAGAAGTATTCCTCGGTGAAGAGCAAATCGAACTCGACAAGACCGAGTACTCGCAAAACTTCATCTTCACCGTGACCGAAGACACCACCTTCACCGTCAAATTCGGTGATGCCGGTGTAGGCAGCGTCCTCATGGACCAAGCCATAGACAGCGATGCCGTTTACAACCTCCAAGGCATCCGCGTAGGCTCACGCTCTGATTTGAACTCTCTCCCCCGCGGCCTCTACATCGTAGGCCAACAAAAAGTGACAGTTAAATAATCTTCATACGACTGTACATTCCGTGTGCCGGGTCGCCCGTTGATGGACCGCCCGGCACTTTTTATACCCTCAATTTTATGTTATATAACATACAACCTGACATATTTTTACCATTTATGATAATTTTAACAATAAATTCTGTATTTTTATGTGAATTTATTTGGTAAATGGGCGAAAATCCTTTAAATTTGCACACGAATTAATCTTACAGAGAGATTAAACCAACGATCCTGCTAAGTCTAACACTATAAAGTTCTCGCTCCTATATTCGAATATACTAAATAACAATAATTATAGCATGAAAAAACTACTACTCTCCGCCACACTCCTCGGTGGCTTCGCTCTGTCGGCCATGGGCCAACTGTCCCTGGACGACGCCATGCTCCTGCGCCATCAACGCGCCGAGCAACAAGGTTTGCGTTCTGCAGCCTCTCCTCTGAGAGCCGCTCCCGCTCGCTCGGGCAGCGCTCACTGTTCGTTAGCATTCATCAAGTTGGCCGACGGCGCCTCGGCCGACGACCTCGAAGCGATGGGCGTTCACGTGTCGCGTGTGCGCGGCGACATCGCCCTGGTGTCAATCCCCACCGACATCGTGGAGGAAGTGGCTGCATCGGCTTCGGTGCAACGCCTCGAACTCTCGCGCGTGCGTAACATCCAAATGAGCAACGCGCGTGCCGCCTCAGGTGTCAACGCCTGCCACGAAGGCCTCGAACTCGACCATCCCTACACCGGTGACGGTGTAATCTGCGGTATCTACGACAGCGGCCTCGATGCCAACCACATCAACTTCCGCAACGACGACGGCACCTCGCGCTTCGGATACCTCGGCCACATCTACATCGACTCCTCAAGCCCCGACGGTTGGAGCGGCACCGAATACGACCGCGACAACATCTGGCGATTCACCACCGACAACAACACCACTTTCCACGCCTCGCACACCGCAGGCATCCTCGCCGGTGGCTACAAAGGCACCGTACAAGCCGGTGTAGCCATCAACGACCGCGAAGCACCCGTGCAAGAAATCGCCAACCCCTACTACGGCGTGGCCTACGGCGCTGACATCGCTGCCGCCGTGGGCGATACCTACGACATGCTCATAGCCGAAGGTATCGACCGCATCCTCGACTACCGCTACTACAAGCAAGAGCCCTGCGTAATCTCACTGTCGCTCGGTTCAAACACCGGTATCCACTCCTCGAAAGCAATCTTCAACCAGTTCCTCGACCTCGCCGCCAAGGAAGCTGTCATCGTAATCTCCGCCGGCAACGAGGGCGACATCCCCCTGTCGCTCATCAAGACCCTCGGTGAAGACGACACCGAGTGCAAGAGCTTCATCCTGCCCACCTATCAAGCCAACACTCGCTACGGCCAAACTTACTTCTACTCCACTCAGCCCTTCGACCTCCAAGCCGTGGTGTACAACCTCAACCGCGGCAAAGTGTCGGAACGCATGCCCATCGTCGAAGGCCAGCAGCAGGACGCCGCCGTGTACTACTGCGACCCCTCCAGCAAGGAATCCGACACCGACATCGTGTCGAGCAACTTCGGCACCGCTTTCAAAGGCTATTGCGGTGTGGGTTGGACCATCGACCCCACAACCCAGCTCTACAAAGCCACTATGGACTATTACACCGTTAACAACGAATCCACCAACGCCGACGGTCACTACATCCTCGGCTTCATCGTTAGCGGTCAGCCCGGCCAAGTAATCGAATGCTACGACATGGGCTACTACGGCTGCCTCGACGACTACGACCAAGCCGGTTGGGACACCGGTTCCACCGACCAAACCATCTCCGATATGTCGTGCGGCGAAAACGTTATCGTGGTTGGTTCGTACAACGTATCCGACTCCTATCCCTCCATCGACGGCTATGTATACAACTACCAAGGTGCCTTCACACCCGGTAAGGTGTCAGGCTTCTCATCCTACGGCGTGGTTGAAGGCCGCTCGCTGCCTCACTTCTGCGCTCCCGGTGCCACCATCGTGTCGTCAACCAACAGCTACTACGTGGAAGAAGCCTCTAACGGCGTGGGCGAAAACGCCATCTCCGCCGTATTGGCTGAAAGCGACCGCCGCAACTACTGGCAAAACGCCATGGGCACCTCAATGGCCACCCCGTATGCCGCCGGCTCTATCGCCCTCTGGCTCGAAGCTAACCCCGACCTCACCGCCGAAGAATGCCGCGAAATCGCTATCTCAACCTGCGATGTTGACGCTGACGTGCAAGCAGGCAACCCCACCAAATGGGGTGCCGGTAAGTTCAACGCTTACGAAGGCCTCAAAGAAGCCATCCGCCGCGCCGGTGTCACCGACGTGACCATCGACAGCCAAAACCCGCTGATGATTTCCACCGCCGACCACCGCTCGTTCGAGCTATTCGTAGGTAACGCACAAGCCATCGAAGCTCGCGTGTACAACATCGCCGGCCAACAAGTGGCTTTCGACCGCGCCAACGGCGACCAACTCAACCTCAACCTCGCTCACCTCGCCGCAGGTGTCTACGTGGTTAACGTCAACGGCAACCTCTCGCGCCGCATCATCGTGAAATAAATAATCTACCTAATATCATAGTCTATGAACAAATTTTTCAAATCGCTGGTAGCCGCTGCTGCGCTTGCTTTGCCTATGATGGCAAGCGCCGCCACCGAACCTACCATCACCCTCACCAGCTCAATGTATGAGCAGAACGTCACCGGCACGTTCACCATCCTGCTGGGCACATCCACGCCCTCATACGTGGATGTGGACTGCGGTTACGGCACTGTGGAATACGAAACCCAGCCCGTGGCCTACGACCCCGACACCGAAGGCTTCACCGGTACTTACATCACATGCCAAGCATCGGCCAACGGTGTAGTGAAAATCTACGCCGACGACCCCTCATTGATCGACTACTTCCAATGCGTCGGTGGTTACGTGGAAACCGTTGACCTCAGCAAGTGCCCCAACATCCAAATCCTTGACCTTCAACACAATGCGCTCAAAACCCTCGACATCAGCATGCTCAACAAGCTCGCTGCCGTGTACCTGAGCGACAACCCCTTCACCGCCAACACTCCGCTCACAATCGGTGCCAATCACCCCGGTTTGCAGATCCTCGAAGTGGCCATGGTGGACTATATCGACCCCAACTTCGATATCTGCAACTTCCCCAACCTGCTCACCTTCGACGGCTACGCTTGCCGCACCCTGAAGAAACTCACGCCTTCAGGTTGCCCCAAGCTGATGCGCTTAGCCTGTGACCTGTCGCAAGTATCAGAGCTCGACGTGACCCAAAACCCCGAGCTCCTGATTCTCAACATTGAAGACACTCGCATCACCTCCATCGACGTCACCAAGAACACCAAGCTGCAACAGCTCTACACCTCGCACTTTTCAGGTACCGTGAACAATGATGTCAAACTCAACGAACTCGACATCACTCACAACCCCGACCTGATCTATTTCACCGCATCGAACAACAACCTGCGTGAAATTGATATCACCAAAAACCCCGCGCTGCAATATGTGCTGCTCCAAAACAACCACTTGCAGACCATCGACATCACCAACAACCAGTACCTCGTTACTTTCAAACTCGCCGGTAACGACCTGAGCTATGCCACCATTCCGTTCCCCAACGAACGCCAATGGAACGACTACGACTACCGTCCGCGCAACCTCAACCTCGGTGCCCGTTCCTTCGCCGAAGGCACAGTGTTTGACCTCTCCGACAAGCTCCTGCGCGAAGGCACCTCTACTGCCGTGCGCATGTACTCCTACGACTTCGTCAACGACGAGTCAAAAGAGCTCTCTTCCGACTACTACACCTACGACAACGGCCGCATCACCGTGCTCAAAGAATGCGCCGACTCCGTGTACCTCGCTTTCTCCAACAGCGCTTTCCCCGACGGTGACTACTGCACCGAACGCTTCATGGTTAAGACCGCCGAGAGCATGAGCAAGCCCTCCGCTCGCGTGTCGTTCACCACTTCCGTATCCTCCGGCACTGAAATCACACTCTGCTTGCGTGTAGCCGGTGCTTCGGATGAGAATTCCCGCACCGTTTACGTGGACTTCGGCGACGGCACCCTCGTGCCCTTCACTATCACCCGCAGCGATGTTTCCACCATCTGCACCGGTACTCGTGCCGGCTACGGCAAAGTCACCGTCTACACCGAAGGCGACGATGTGCTCACCGCTTTCGAAGCATACAGCGTGCCCATGTACGCACTCGACGTAACCAAGGCCACCGAACTCCAAATCCTCGTTGCCGACAAATGTAATCTCTCGTCGGTTAACCTCGCTTACAACCGCTGCCTGCAATGCCTCGACCTCTCCGGCAACAAGCTCACCAAAGTGGACCTCTCCGGTGTCAACGAAATGTACACCAAGAACCTGCTCAACGTTATCCGCTTGTCCGACAACCAGATTTCGGATCTCACCCTCAATCCCACCCTCGCTATCAATGAACTCTGTTTGGCCAACAACCGCCTCACCGAATTCAAAGAGAAAGACTTCGACAACATGGGCTATTTCGACATCTCCGGCAACCAGCTCGAGTTTGTCAACGTATCCTACATGACCTTGGCTACTTACATCAACGTGAGCAACAACAACCTCACCTCGATTAACCTGCCGCTCGAAAACAACCTCTACACTCTCAACCTCTCGGGCAACAACTTCACCATCGAAACCCTGCCGCTCTACACCTGCACCCGCGATGACAACGGCTACATCTACGCTCCCCAACGCGACCTGCAGATTCCCACTCGCGGTCCCGGCTTTAACCTCACCGCTCAAAACCGCGTAATCGATGGCCAATCCACCGTATTCACCTGGAAGAAAGAAGACGGCACCGAACTCACCGCCGACCAATACACATGCGAAGGCGGTCTCACCCGTTTCCTCGACACCACCGTGGGCCGCGTTTACTGCGAAATGACTCACCCTGCTCTGCCTCAGTTCGCCGGTGAAAAGGCATTCCGCACCACCCTGATGATGGCCGATGAAAAGCCCACCAACTTGGTAGCTTCGTTCACCACCCCCGTGGGCGGTCAGAACGTGACCCTCTCGCTCGCTTCGCCCGGCACCGGCGTGGCTCTCTATGTAGACTGGACAGGTCAAGACGTGTACGAACAGTACATGCTCAAGAGCACCTACACTCTCTTCACCGCTGAAACCGCTGAAGGTGTCAACGTGAAGTGCTACACCTACGAGCCCACCGAACAGCTCTCAACCTTCTCGATCTCGAACGCCACCATGACCGACGTTGACCTCAGCGGCCTCACCAACGTCAGCACCCTCACCATCAAGGATGCCGCCGCTGAATCCATCATCTTCCCCGCTCAACACAAGATTTTCGAGCTCGACCTCTCAGGCAACTCGTTCACCTCGTTCGACGGCACTCAATTCCCCGACCTGGTGGCTCTGAGCATGATTAACAACAACCTCACCAAGGTTGACCTCTCCAACAACAAGCAACTCCAAGTCTGCAACCTTGCCGAGAACTTCATCACCGAAGTGACCTTCGACAACCCCTCGCTGTGGATGCTCTCGCTGGCCGATAACGAACTGAGCGAAATCGACTTCACCGGCGCTCCCAACATCTCGCAGTTGGCTCTGAACTACAACCACCTGTCGAATGTTGACTTCTCCAAGCTGCCCAACCTCATCCAGCTGCTCATCGACCACAACCGCATGCGCTTCTCCACCCTGCCCTACCCGTCAGAGAAGCTCATCTCCTACATCTACGCAAACCAAGAGAACATCGACGCCAACCCCGTCGATGGCCGTGTCGACCTCAGCAGTGAAGCCGTTGTATACGACACCCCCACCACCTTCCACTGGTTCTTGGGCGAACCCTCCTACGACGACTACGGCAACCTCACCGGTGAAGAACTCTACGGCAACGACGACGAGTACTACCTCGAAAACGGCGTGACAGCCTTCAACGCCGACTTCAAAAACGTAGTCGGTGTGTTGATGAACGACGTATTCCCCTACCTCTACCTCGTCACCAACCCCTTCGACGTGACCAAAGCCTCGCAAATCGACGCTAACGTAGACCTAAGCGAAGCCACCGTCACCGTTGACGGTCGCACCGTGGTTTTAACCGCAACCGCCGCCGACGGCACACCCGCCTACTTCTACACCGTCGACGGCCGCCTTGCCGGTGAAGCCACCTTCACCTCAGGCCAAGCCCGCATCACCAACCTGCCCGCCGGCGCCGGCGTAGTGCTCATCGGCACCCAAGGCACCAAGGTTGTGATTCGCTAATCCACCCTACCCCATACCGCAAAGCGGAGGCCCTAACCGGCCTCCGTTTTTTTTTCGGACTTTTTATCAAAGCCACATTGATAATTCATTCATTTTTCGTAAATTTGCAAAAAATATGCACACACGCAATTTTTAACAAATTAAATATCAATTATTTTTACATTTCCTACTCGCGCACACACGCACATTTTAATCTAAAAAACCGGTTCTATGAAACAAATTCTTGGCCTAATCGCCTTGATGTTTTGCCTACCCATGTCGGCTCAGCATCTCAAAGAGGGCAGATTAGAGGGTGTCGTCCAACTCACGCACGACAATGCTCGCTACGAAGCCCCGCAATTCTCGCCCAACGGGCAATTCATCGCCTTCACCAATTATGGCTACGACAACTTGTATGTCATGAACGCTGACGGCTCCAACCAACACCGCATCAGCGACAAAAAGGGCGTCGGATTTCGCTTCCAATGGAGCATCGACTCTCGCGAAATCATCGGCACCGACATCAGTTACACTTTCGTCGGCAACAAACGCCAACGTCGCCAAGCCGCTTGGGCTTTCACCCTCGATGGCAACTCTCAACGGCTCACACGCGATGCCACTCGCATGAAACCCGCTACTTGGCGCTATTCAGCCAACGGACAACGTCGAGTCCTCTCGCTCGACGCTATCGCCATTGAGCGCCAAGAGTTCGTGCCGCAAGCCATGGTAACTCGTGCAGCCGAACCCACAGCCAACATTGGTTTCATCTGCGACCCTCAAGGTCTATGGGTAGTTGACCCTTCCGGCAACAAGTCACTTATCAATGCCGGGCCATCGTTCTGCCCGGTACTCTCACCCGATGGTTCATGCGTAACATTCAATCACCTCAACGATGTGTGCATTATCAACATCGACGGCTCTAATAAACGCATCCTCGACCGCGGTTTCAACCCCACTTGGGTAGGAAACACACAAATCGTCTACGAAAAAAGCACTGACGATGGTCATACCTACACCTCAAGCGACCTCTTCATCATCAATGCCGATGGCTCCAACCCCAGAAACATCACCAACTCTTCCAACCTTATGGAAATGTGTCCTTCGGTCAGCCCCGACGGTTCAATGATTGTCTTCACCAACTTCTCCAACGGACAAGTGTATTGCGCTTCGCTCAAATAATAACTTCTAACACGCACATCCATGAAAAAAGTATTATTTACCATCATCGCAATACTCTCTCTTGCCATACCTCAACCGGCACTCGCCGATTGGAGCGACTATGTGATTATCCTCGACCCCGGACACGGCGGCGATGACTGCGGTGCCGTATACAACGGCGGTTCATACGGCGAAATCAGCCAAGAATCATACTTGGTGATGCGTTGCGCCGCTAGCGTCTACAACAAACTTGTCGGCCATGGTGCCAACGTGTATGTGACTCGTTCACTCTATGATGACAATTTCGACGGAGAAGTCGACCTCAGCCCACGTCGCCAATACTGCTACACTTACGGCTCTGATGTGTTCGTGTCGTTCCACCTCAACGCAGCCAACGCATCCGCGCACGGCACTGAATCTTACTATAGCGCCGACTACAGTTCGAATAGTTACTCTCTGGCCTACACTATGCAGACAGCCTTGATGAGCGAAACCGGTTTCGGTGGTGTTAACGGGCATCTCAACTGGGGCTCTACCGCTTATGAACTCATCGACCGCGGTGTAAAAAGCGCAAACTACTCTGTGATAATTGCCGGCGAATCATACCCCTCTACCCTCACTGAAGGCCTTTTTATCGACTATGTGGGCGACTGGCAACTCATCAAAGACGACAACACATCCAATCCGGGCTTCAGCGCTTGGGTCGACGGCCACCTCAAAGGCATCTATGACTACCTTTACGCATACGGCAACCTCACTACTTATGACGAAACCGGCCTCTACTATCAAGGCACAAGCAGTGGTTCGTCATCTTCTGCTCTTACGACCATCAACGCTTCCGGAGAAACCGAGAACATCGTTCCTCTCTCGTGCAAAGTGGGCGAGACCGCATCATACACCGTATATCTCGACGGCTCCGGCCTGAACTATTGGACCACCGCCACTGTATCTGAGGCGGCCAAAGCCATCGGCATCTCGCTCTCGCAATCCGGCTTTCCCGTCGACGGCTCAACTCACACCTTCAATCCCGAGAAACCGGCTCTCACCATCAACTTCACACCTAAGCAAGCAGGCACTTGGACCGGACAATGGGACACCGGAACCGGCGGCTACGACTCCGACTATTATATCCACATCAACTGCCCCGAGGACGTGAATGGCGAAGCCAAAAACACCTGGGTACATGTGCAATGCACCGCATCCGAGCCTGAAAACACGATTTCAGCGCTCACTTCCGACATCGACCTCTCCTGCCGATTGGGCGAATCAGTTTCTCAAACTGTTCAAATCTATGGCAAAGGCTTAGCCTCCGATGTGACCATCGCCTCTACAAGCCCTGATATCACCGTTTCGCCTACGACCTTGGCTTACAACTCCGAAACCGGAACGTTTGCCGACGGCAATCCGGCGACCATCACCATCACTTACACCCCATCTGCTGCCGGCAGTGGCACAATTACCAACGCTGTTACCATATCCGGCACCACTATCGAATCTTCCGAAGCGAAATCATCGTCAATCAACGTGAATTACACAGTTGAAAGTCCTAGAATCACTCCATCGGTTTCATCGCTCGCGCTAGTTTGCCCCGAAGGCCAAACCATCAATCGCGAAATCACAATCGATGGCTTCGGACTTGCATCTTCGGTTTCTGCCACACTCTCCGAAGGGGCTAAGTCAGTGGGAATATCTATCTCCGACGGGCACGGTGAGAGCCTTACAGGCGAAGTGGTTCTCAACGTTACTGACCATCAACTTTCAGATGCCAAACTGAAAATAAAGTTCACTCCTGCCGGCACTATCGACCCGGCAGACTCGTTCACCATCAACTTGTCGGCAACCGGTATCGATGGTAATCCTGTCAAATCTACAATAACCCTCAAATGCACTGTCACCACTGCCGAACTGCCACTGCAAGAGGCTTGGAATTATAGCGAAAAACTCGGCAACACCATCGTGGACTTAGGCAACGACACTTACGACGTAACGAAAATCCGCAATATGGAATTCTACTCCGGCTTGCTATTCTGCGTCTACGACAACAGCCGCATCCGTGTGCTTGATGCTCGCAACAAAGGCTTCTTATTCTGCGACCTCAGCAACGAAGGTGTGTCCGGCGGTGCCGCTGCTCTGGCAGATGTAAAAGCCTTCGATGGCAAAATCATCGCCTCCAATATCATCACCTCTGCTTCTGCCGACAAAATTCTCAAAATCTACATTTGGGACAATCCTACCGACTTCGACCACGCTAATGACGCACCTCGAGTAGTAAACATTGACGTTTCTGACTTGTTTACTACCGACGAAATCGAGCGCATCGGCGACTACATCGAATGTGACGGCACTTGGGACAATGGTCGTATTATTATCAGTGGACTTGAACTCAACAATAGCAAATACTATCCGATGATTTATCAATACAACGTGTCAGA
>SFNM01000002.1 GCA_004552725.1 Bacteroidales bacterium
ATTTTCTCAAAAACAAAGATAACCAAAAGGGTTGATACCTCGTGAGAAGTGTCAGCCCTAATTTATTTTCTTAGCAAAAGTTTTACCGGACAGTAATATTTTGTAAATTATCGATTGCTCGGCCATTTGATGAGCATTTTCGCGCTTATATATGCTGTCGGTGAGGGATTTAATACGATTTGAGAGAGCCAAGGCCTGAGGCCATTGCCCCTTAGCCTTAAGACATTGCAGTCGAGATGCGAGCACAGTATTCACATAGTATTCGGAGACGGTATCGCGCTTGGCGGCAAACCAAGACTGCTCGATGTCGAGGCGAGCGAGCGCTTCGTCGTATTGTTGAGATGCGATGAGATAAGGAATTACCAAATCACTGCCACCGGGCGTTTTGCTATGAGCCGTGGCCTTGTATTGCATATAACAATCGGTGGCTTTGGATTCAAAACCGCACTGATGATAAACAATCATACTGACAGAAAGCAATTCAGCGCGGCGATGGTCGATTAACGCCGGGGTAGCATCCTCGCATCGTGTTAGGGCTTCGAAAGCATCGTTACAGAGCGGCAACACGGCCAGCGCATCCTTAAATCGATTGGCCGCTTGCAGCACGTTGGCCTTCTGCATACATGCATATAAATAATCATCTGCGTCACCACTCCGGCCGCTCTGCTCAGAAATCTGGCGATAAATGTCGATGCTACGGTCGAAATACTCCAATCCGGCATCAACCGACTCCGTTTCGGCTTTGGTATGGCCCACATACAGCAAGAAAAATGCTTGCGAACGAGCATCATCGTCGGCGATAAGTTCCAGCCCGCGGTTGGCGTAGTTAAGTGCTTGATAATAATGACTTACGATAAAATTTAAACCTACCAAATGCTTGAGCGACTTTATCATAGCCACCGTGTCGTGTGCATCAACGGCGGCTGAATATACTTGATTGGCATAAACCAATGCCACATTCGACATATCCAAGGCATTGTGGTAAATCATCGACCGGAGGCCATTGATGTCGATAATCGACATTTTTGAGGTGGCCTCGGCGCTATCGAGCAGAGCCAATGCCGCTTGGGGGGCGACCATCGCTTGGCGAGTGATATTCTCTACTGTAAAAATACTATCATTTTCACCTTTGTCGTCAAAAGAAGCGCCTGAAGAGCAAGAGAATAAGAATGTTGATATGATTGATAATAGAATAAGTGGTGCTTTCATTGGTTTATTTTTAGATATGCATTGTTAATGCAAAGGTAATAAATTTTGATTTGTTCCACAAAATTATCTTCCTGTATAAACTTCAAAACGTATTAATTTTTGATCTGGTCCATTAAAAACATTCGCAATCGCCCTGTTTTATCCATTTGATTATCAACTAATTCTCTAATTATTACAGTAATTTCCCGATTTATTACATAGATTTGTCCTCTATTGTTACATATTTTAAAACTGCTTCTTACACAATCACGAAATTAAAAACGTGGTGGTTGAAGAATTTAATCTAACTTTGCACTACGATTTAATAATCTACACTTAACCAAACATAATTATGAACTTTAAGAAATTACTCAACATTTTCAGCATGTTGGTGATGGTAATGGGTTTCAATTGCGCCTTCACCTCCTGCAGCGATGACGACGAACCCGAACAGCCCAAGGAAGAAGAACGCGTGCCCACCTCGGCTATGTGCTCATACCGCTTTGAATGTTCGCAGGACATGCTCGACGTGCTCGACATCACCATCCAATATGTGGAGAAAGGCAACATTGTGTCGGCTCCCATCACCCAACTCGAAACCAAAATTCAAGTGGCTAACCTCACCCTCCCCGCCACCTTCGGCTACCGCGTCAGCGCCAAGGTCAAAGCCGGCGTATCTCTCACCAAGGCATCCTACAACTTCAAATTCAAACACTGCGATCCCTTCGTGAGCGTGTACGACCAAAATGGCAAAAAAATCGATGGTCTCGACTCGACCTTCTCATCAATGTCGGGTGGCACAGATGCAGCCACTCCCGAATACATCACAGGCAAGTACGGCGAGGGCAGAGTGCTCACCACCAACGGTATCACCGTCGACAAACAAGGCAACTACAGCAGCGCCACCATCAACTGGGATTAATCAGCATATAAATCGATGCCAATGGTGCGGTTAATGCCGCATCGTTGGCATCATTTAGTATTTATAAAGCTATGAAAAGATTTATAATCACAATAGCGAGCTTCCTATTGGCCATAATGGTGTTGTTCGCAAATGAAATCACCGCCGAACAAGCGCGCAACATCGCGTGGCAGTTTGTCAACGCGCCAGCTAATGTCCCGATGCGTGCTCGCGCCGCCAATCCGCAGCAGTTGGTGTCGGCCGAACTCAATTACGACCGCCTGCACGGCTTCAACCTTGCCGGCGGCGGCTTCGTGGTAGTCAGCGGCGATTCGCGCACCTACCCTATCCTCTGCTATAGCGACCACGGCTCGCTCGACCTCGACGACCTACCTGCCAACGCCTTAGCATGGCTCGAAAGTTACAACTACGCTATCAAAGCCCTCGCCGAGGAAGCCGCCGGAGAGTCCTCTGATGCAATCATCACCGGCGAAGTCATTGCTCCGCTGCTCGCCACTACCTGGTATCAAGACGGCCCGTACAACGACCTCTGCCCCGTGCTCACCGTCGATGGCGAAGACGAGAAAGCACCCACCGGATGCGTGGCCACCGCCATGGCACAGGTGATGTACTTCAACCAATGGCCCAAGGAATCCTGCACCGAAATCCCCGCATACACCTTTAATTATGACACATCCACCCACGGCAACACCGGCGAGGACAACACCGCACCCATGGAGATGCCCGCCCTGCCGCCTACGACCTTCGATTGGGACAATATGTTGCTCTCCTACAAGGATGTAGACGCTACCGATGCACAAAAGCAAGCCGTGGCTGTGTTGATGCAGTACTGCGGCCAAGCCTTGCGCATGACCTACAACCTCTGGGGCTCCGATGCCACCGAGACAGCCCTTACCACCGCCCTGCGCAACTACTTCGGCTACGATGCCAATGTGGCCAGCGCCAAACGCGAATGCTATGGCATCGAAGAGTGGGAAACTCTGATTTACAACGAGTTATTAGCCGGTCGCCCCGTGCCATACGCCGCCAACAACAACGTAGCCGGCCACTCATTTGTGTGCGACGGCTTCGACGGCAACGGCCTCTTCCACATCAACTGGGGCTGGGGCGGCAAAGCCGACGGCTACTTCCGCTTGTCCATCCTCAACCCTATGGAAGTGGAAAGCATCGGCTCTAACTCCTCGCCCTATGGCTACAACATGATGCAGGAAGCCGTCGTCGGCGTGCAGCCCCCGGTGGAAAGCACCGCCCCGGTTGAAGACGACCACTACTTCACTCTCTACACACCCATAACTGTGGGCAACGGCCAAGTGGTTATGAATATAATGTACGAAAGTCTCAGCGAACCCGACGACAACGTGGTTATGGGCCTGGCCACCGTCGGCGAAGACGAAGCCATCACCACGCTGTTCATCTCCGAGGCAGCCGGTATGACGAAGGGCACACCCACCGAGTTCCACGTGGCCGTTGACCCGGCGCAGTTGCCCCAAGGTGACACCCGCCTCTATCCGGTGGCAAGAATGGCCGATGCCGACGACGCCCATTGGCACTTCGTGGCCAACCGTAGCAAGCACATCCTCGCCACCCTCACCCCTGAAACACTCACCCTCAGAGTATTACCGGAAATCAAACTTAACGTAGTTGAAGCCTGCTTCGAAAATGCCGACCAGCAATGCGGCGATGAGGGCAACATCCTCATCACTCTCGAAACACTCGCCGGCGAGTTCTCCGACGCCGTCGACATCTACCTGCTGCCCATCGGCACCAACTCCGCCGAGGACATCGACATCCGCCAGTACCTGATTATGCCCGCGTTCCAAACCGGCGTGTTCCTCCGCCCGGGCCATCCCGAAGTCATCTCCTTCACCTACACCCCTATCATCCCCGGCAACCTGTTGGCAGTGGTTTGTTCGAAGAACAGCCGCGAGATTCTCGCCTACCGCACCGCCACCGTGGGCGGCGACGTGCCCTACTGGGACTTCCAAGTCGAGGAGTACTCGTTCGACTTTATGGAAGGCTCGATTATCGGTTCGATGAAGGTGCGCAACTGCGACAAACGCCCGTGGATGTTCTTCGATGGCCTGTCGTTCATCATCATCTACGTTGACGGAGTCGAACATGTGTGCCGCGGCCTCAACACCTACGGTGTGGGCGAATCGCAAATCATGTTCTTCGACTTCAATATCTACGACGAAGACGAAGGCGATGTGCCGCAAGAATCTTACACCATCCATGCCACCCAAGTGCTCGGCAACTCCTATATGCACGACTTCTGGAGTATGGAAGTGCAACCCGGCGGCGAATACAACGACGTTGAAAACATAGCCATTGCCCCGAACGAAGGCTCGTCGAAATGGTTCAATCTTCAAGGTATAGAAATATCAGAACCGACACAGCCCGGCATATACATAAATAATGGTAAAAAAATAATCATCCGCTGATTGATTAAACCGTAAGATTACTGCGAGGACAACCATCAATTGGTTGTCCTCGCTATTTATCTGTTAAAAAAGGCCGTTTGTCTACAATTTGTTGGTCAATTAAAAAAAAGTTATTACCTTTGCGACCATAAATAATTACTCCTCAGCCTAAACTGAATAATGTACCCTTATATGAAGAAATTTTTCTTAGCAGCCGCAATGGCGGCTGTGGCTCCCGCTCTGCTGGCTGTGCCGGCAAAGCGCGATGTGGTGCGCACTTTGGAGCAGCCCGACGGCACCACCGTGCAAGTGACCGTGGTCGGCGATGAGTTCGCCCACGTGTATCGCACCCTCGACAATCTGCCTCTGATGCTTAATCAACACGGTTTCTACTGCTATGCCGTGGCCGATGAAAGCGGCTTGGTGCTCGCATCCGACGTGCCCGCCCGCGACATCGCTCTCCGCTCAGCCGCCGACATCGCTTTCGTCTCCTCAATCAATGCAGAAGCTGTGGGCCAGCGTCTGTTGGAACAGAAATTGCAATGCTCGCCCATGCGCGCCGCTGAAAACACTTCCGCCGGCAAGGGCCTGTACCACTCCGACTATCCCACCACCGGCTCACCCAAGTCGTTGGTGATTCTGGCCGAATTTTCCGACGTGAAATTCAGCGTCGAAAACCCGGCCGATTTCTACGACCGCTATTTCCATGGTGAAGACTTCCACGACTACAACATCCCCGGTTCAATCGACGAATACTTCCGTCTGTCGTCCAACGGCAACTTCACCCCGCAATTCGACGTCTACGGTCCCGTAACCCTGTCCAACAACCAAGCATACTACGGAGCCAACGGCTATAACGGCGATGCCCGCGCCCACGAATGTGTCTATGACGCTTGCGTAGCCCTCGATGGCGAAATCAACTTCGCTGATTACGACACCGACGGCGACGGCATTGTCGACAACATCTACGTAATCTACGCCGGCCAAGGCGAATCCGACTACGGCAGCGCCAACACCATCTGGCCCCACTCGTGGAACATTGAATACGGCCTCGGCTACCGTCCCAAGCTCGATAACGTGGAACTCTCGCGCTACGGCGTGAGCAACGAGTGGGCATTCGACGCACCCGCCGGCCCCGGCATTTACGTGCACGAGTTCGGTCACGTAATCGGTCTGGCCGACCACTACGACGTGAACTACGGCACAGTTAACACCCAAGGCCTCACTCCCGGCTATTGGGACATTATGGACCTCGGCTCGTACTGCGAAGACGGCATCTGCCCCCCGCTGTACACCGTGTTCGAACGCAACGCTTTCAAATGGATTGACCCCATTGTCATCGACGGTCCCATGTCGGTTGAACTTCGCGACATGGTCACCTCCAACGACGGCGCTGTAATCCTCACCTCCAATCCCAACGAGTTCTACACCCTCGAAAACCGTCAACAAACCTCGTGGGATCGCGCCCTCCCCGGCCACGGTATGCTCATCTACCATATCTACTACGACGAAACCTCTTGGAGTAAAAACACGGTCAACACCGTAAAAGGTAGCCTCGGCGTGCAGCTGGTGTCGGCCTCCAACAAGTACTCGCTCAAAGAAGAAACCGTCTGGGCTACACAATCTTTCCCCGGCACAATGAACGTCACCTCCTTCACCGACGACACCAACCCCTCGATGAAGACCCGCGCCGGAGATGCACTCAACTTGCCCATCACCAACATCATCGAAAGTGAAGGCGTAATCTACTTCGACGTATGCGGCGGCAACGTTTCCCTCGATGCCCCCGTCCTCGCTTCTTCAGCCATCACCGCCGGTGGTTTCACCATCACCTGGGATGCCATTCCCGGTGCCATTGACTACCTCGTGAGCGTGGCCGACCCCGCCGGTAAAGTGCTCTACGAAGGCGAAGTGACCGACACTCAGTTCTCAATCGACCGCCTCAATGCCGAAACCACCTACACCGCCAACGTCACCGCCCGCCACGGCGACTTCCTCTCCGAAGTAACCACCCTCGAAGTCACCACCGGTGAATTCGACTTCGCCCTCGCAGTGCCCGAAATCCTTCCCGCCACCAACGTCACCGAAACCGGCTTCACCGCCCAATGGAACGCCGTTCCCACCGCTACTGACTACCTACTTTCAGTCGTTTCAGTAGTTGATAAAGACCTGCAAACCGTCACCGCCGACTTCGGTTCGGGCAACACCATCTCCCTCCCTGAAGGCTGGGAGTTCTCCCTCGGCACCAAATCTTACTACGGCTCATCTTATACCGGATACTTCGGCCAAGCCGCACCCGCGCTCAAATTCAACTCCCACGGCGCCACCCTCACCACCGCCGTGTACGAAGACGACATCCTCACATTCTCCTGCTGGATGCGCAATGCCGGCTCATCTACCGCTAACTACGTGGAAATCACCGGCATAGACGCCAACGGTAACTCCACCCTGCTGCTCAAGCACGGCCCCATCGTCTCCAGCACCAGCGGCGAAACCGTCACCATCTCCAACATCCCCACCGGCATCCACCAAATCGTCATTACCTTCTTCAAAGTTGAAGGCGGCAACCTCGCTTTGGACGACGTAACCCTCACCCTCGGCGGCACCACCCAAGCCCCCGTCATCACCGACCAACCCGTAGGCAACGTCACCTCCCACAACATCACCGCGCCCCAAGGTAAATACCTCTACACCGTCCAAGCCCTTAACGCCGATGGTGCCAAATCCTTAGTCAGCGACATCGCCTCCGTAGAAGTCGGCACCCAAGGTTGCGCTGACATCGAAGTCGACCCCAACGCCCCGGTTGAATACTTCAACCTCCAAGGCATCCGCGTGGCCGAGCCTACCGCCCCCGGCATCTACATCCGCCGCCAAGGCTCCACCGCCACCACTATCTGCTTCTAAAGAGGTAAGAGGCAAGAGTACACACCATCTCTCTACCAATCTCTAACATCTCTCTACCCCCTACATACCACAAAAAAACGCCCCGACCACCACGGCCGGGGCGTTTTTCATCCCAAAATTGAAAATCTTGGGAATTTTACTCGAATTTTGGCAAAAACCTTACTTTGGGCGCCATTTGACCCTCTATCCGGCCATCTACACTTTATGCTTCGCCGCGACAGACGACGTGTGTTTTTGCTATTTTTTTTGCGCAACGCACTTTTTGTTTTCCTGAATTGTTGTATATTTGCAGAAATTTTACAATTCAAAGCGATGAAATGGCTTAGAGTGATATTATGGACGATTTTCGGCCTTATTGCGATGGTGTTGGCGATAGTGCTGACACTCTACTCGCCATGGGGCGGAAATGCCACCGCCAAAATAGTCAGTGCTGTGGTAAGCGACTCTACCATGACCATCCACATCGGCAAATTAGACATCGACTGGCCACTACGTGTACACGCCGGCGATGTGAATTTGTCTATGGCCGACGGTTTGCGATTGCGCGCTGATATGCTCGATGCCGACTTAAGTATCAACGACCTGCTGAGATTAAACCTTAGTATGAGTCGAGCAACCATCGACCGTTTGAATTTGGATATGGGCGCTGAAGATTCGCTGATGTATATGCGGTTGCGTGCCGAGAAGGCCGATTTACGCTCAGCATCGGTGCGGTTGAGCGACTTGCACATAGCCGTTGACAGCGCAATGCTATGCGGTGGTGACCTTGCACTTCAACTCAATCCGGATACCGCCGCTGTGGCTCCACCCAAACCAGAGCCGAGCGAGCCGTCAACGATGCTACTTAGTGTTAACCATTTAGCCATCGACCGCTTTCACTATCAAATGCGGATGCTGCCCACCATTGATTCGCTTGCAGTAACAATGAACTTGGCCGATGCCGCTGATATTGCAGTAAATCTTGGCGAGCAATCCATCAATGTGCGACGTTTCGACGTGGATGGTGCAGACATTGCGTACATCGCCCCGGACTCCGCCACAGTGGCAGCCACCCCGCCGGCACGTGTCGACACTATTGCCCCCGACACCGCGCCATGGACCATTACTCTTGGCTCCGCCATTTTCGACCACGCACGTGCCCTCTACACTACCCGCGGTATCACCCCAGCCGACGGCCTCGATTTCGGATATATTGATGTCGACTCTATGCAATTGGCGGTCAACGACTTCTATAACCAAGCGGCACAAGTCGAAGTGCCTCTGAAATTGCGTGGCATCGAGCGATGCGGTATAGCATTGACCGCTTCAGGACGTCTTGACATCGACGAACGCGGCTTACGTTTAAGCGATTTCAATATCCAAACCGACCAACAAACCGCCCTAACATTCAGCGCGTTGATGGGCTTGGGCGACTTGGCAGCTGACCCCTCCTTGCCGCTACACCTCAACCTCGACGGCCAGGCCGCATCTGCCGACCTCAGCCTGATGTTTCCCGACTTCAACCCTTACCTGAGCGCCCTACCCTCGCGCCTGGACCTCACCACCGCGGTGAGCGGCACATCCGGCCGCCTCAACATAGGCCGCCTGCGCTTCGCCGCGCCGAGCATGCTCACACTCAACGGTCGCGGGTTGCTCACCAACGCCTTCCGCCCCGACCGATTAGGCGGCAACGTGAGCCTCGATGGCCAACTCGCCAACGTTAACCCGCTGATGGCGAGCATAATGGGCGAATCGAGCGTGTACATCCCCGCCACCACGTTCACCCTCGATGCCGACTTCTCGCCCACCTACATCGGCGCCTCGCTGCGCGCCCTCAGCGGCGGCGGCCGCCTCGATTTCGATGGCGAACTCGCCGCCGGCGACGAATATTTCGCGGCGCTTACTGCTGAAAACTTCCCGTTGCACTCGTTCCTGCCGGGCATGGATTTAGGCCCTCTCACGGCCACCTTAATCGCTGACGGTCAAGGCTTTGACATCGCCGACACGGCCATGGCGTTGCAGGCCAACTTCGCCATCGCGCAAGCCTACTACGGTGGCTACGACTACGCCGGCATAAGTGGCGAACTCTCCGCCGCCGATGGTTTGGCCGCCGCCGACATCCGCTCTACCAACGGCAACGCTCAATTTGCCCTCCATGCCGACGGCAACCTCGCCGGCGATGTATACCATTGGAAAGCATCGCTCAACGCACCATTCTTCGACCTGCTCGATTTGAATTTCGCCGACGTCGAAACCACCGCTTCCGCCAATCTCGATGCCGAAATGGAATACGCGCCTCAGTCTAACGACCTAAATGCCAACCTATTGCTCCATTCGCTTCGATACACCACGCCAATCAGCGCCATCCGGCTGAGCGACGTCGATACTCGGCTCTCAGCATCCGACTCCACCACCATCTTGACCATAACCGACGGCGATTTGAACGCTTCCGCCTCCATCGAGGCCTCACTTCAACGACTAATGGCAGTCAGCGACACTCTCTCAGCCGAATTCGACCATCAGTTCTCATCGCGCATCATCAATATCGACCGTATATTCTCTCCTCTACCCAAAGCCGAGTTCGATTTAACGGCCGGACGCAACAATTTCCTCGCCGACATCGCTGCCGGCTCACGCGCTTCGTTCGACAACATCAACATCCATGCCGACAACGACCTCTCGTTCTACCTCAACAGCGAAATTCTCGGCTTCCGCAACGATGAAATGCGCATCGACACTACCCGCTTTGAAATCAACCAATTCGGTCCCCGCCTGATATACCAACTTAATATTGGAAATCGCCCCGGCACATTCGACAAATGGGCCAACGTTGACATCGATGGTTATATTTTCGAGAATAGTGCCGCTTTCCACATGCAACAACACGACATCACCGGAGAACAAGGCTACGACGTTGGCGCTGCCGTAGCGCTCCTCGACAGCGTGCTCACTATGTCGCTCGAACCTCTCGACCCGACCATCGCTTACAAGCCTTGGACAGTCAACGACGACAACTATATCAGTTGGAATTTCAACACCTCTGCCCTCGACGCTAACCTCCACCTCAATAGTGCCACCTCCGCCGTGGACGTCTTCACCGACGCCGGCGACCTTAACCTCAATCTCCACGACATCCGCATCGAAGAATGGGTGAATTTAAACCCATTTGCCCCACCGATGCGCGGCTCACTCAGCGCCGATATGAAAATCAGTCATCGGCCCGGAAGTCTTAGCGGCTCCGGCGACTTTGCACTCACCGACTTCTACTATAATCGTCAACGCGTTGGCGATGTTGCCACTCACCTCACCCTCGCCACCGACACCCTGCGCCAACTGCAAGCCGATTTGGCTATGAAAGTCGACGGAGTAGAAACCGTCACTCTGCGCGGTGTCCTCTCCGATACTACCTCGGCCTCACCACTCAACCTCGATATGCGAATGATACACCTACCGCTGGCTTCGCTCAATCCGTTTATGCCTGAACACACCGCCTCGCTCAAAGGTTATCTCAACGGCACTATCGACGTGTGTGGACGCGGACTCGACCCTCGCTTCAACGGTTGGTTGCAATTCGATTCCGCAGCCGTGCGCGTAGCCATTATCGGCACGGAATATCCAATAAGCGATGTGCGAGTGCCTCTCGACAGCAACATCGTGCGCTTCAACTCCTTTGGTATTTACGGTGTGAACAACGAGGCCATGACACTCAACGGCACCGTTGATCTCAGGTCAATGGCCAAGCCTTCGCTCGACCTTACTCTCTCCGCCAAGAATTTCCAAGCATGCAACACCGGCCGCGCACCACGCTATGCCGACATCTACGGCAAGGCCTTCATCTCCACCAACACAACAGTGCGCGGCAACTCCGACTTCATCGATATCAATTCGCGCTTCGATATTCTCTCAGGCACCAACGTCACATACATCATGAGCGATGCCTCGCAAGTTATCGCTGCTCAATCGATGGACGAATTGGTAGAATTCGTGGCTTTTGCCGATACCACAGCCACCACTGTGGCTGAAGATGAGAACTCTATGGCTATGCGTCTGCTTGCCCAACTCAATATCAATAACGGCACCACCATCAGCGTTGACCTCTCTCCCGATGGCAAAGACCGCGTGCGTATGCAATGCAATGGCAACTTCGACTTCCAATGGCCGGCCTTCGCCGACCCACGGCTCACCGGTCGCCTCAACATTACCGGCGGCTTCGCACGCTACTCGCCACCCCTATTGGGTGAAAAATCATTCGACTTCAACGATGGTTCTTACATAGCCTTCACCGGCGATATGCTCAATCCCATCTTGGCGCTCTCGGCCACCGACCGCGTTAAAGCCAACGTCAAATCCAACGGCGCCGCTCCTCGCTCAATTAATTTCGATGTGGGTCTCAACGTAGGTGGCACACTCTCTGCCATGGACGTCAAATTCGACTTATCTACCATCGATGATATTTCCATTGCCAACGAACTCCAAAGCATGAGTGCCGAGCAACGTGCCAACCAAGCCATGAATATGCTTCTATACGGCGTTTATACCGGCGCTTCGTCATCCACCGACGGCGGTAGCATCTCCGGCAACGCTCTATACTCCTTCCTCACTTCGCAAATCAATTCGTGGGCGGCTAATACCATCCAAGGTGTAGACCTCAGTTTCGGTATCGACCAAACCAACAACGAGCAAGGCGTATCATCAATGTCGTACTCATACCAAGTGTCGAAATCGCTCTTTAACGACCGCTTCAAAATCGTTGTAGGCGGCAACTATGCCACCGACGCTTCCGCCGACGAAAACTTCTCACAAAATCTTATCAAAGATATTTCTTTCGAGTACTATCTCAATCCGGCACGAACCATGATGGCACGTCTCTTCCGCCACACAGGATATGAAAGCATTCTTGAAGGCGAAATCACCAAAACCGGCGTCGGTTTCGTGTATCGTCGCAGTCTTACATCGCTTCGTCAACTCTTTGGACTCCGACCCAAGAGATCCGACCACACTAACAATCAACCTGCTGTATCCGCTTCATCGAATGACTCGCAAAAATAACTTTCATATTATCCTGATTGCTCTGCTGACCGCTCTGCTCTGCTCATGCTCCACCACTCGGCGCGTGCCGGCCGACGACTACCTATATATTGGCACCGCCCCTCTCAAATACGAAGGTGCTCAAGGCGCTAAAGCCGTGCCCGACGACATCCGCCTCGGTATAGAAGAAGCCGTGGCAGTTGAGCCAAACAACTACTGGAGCCTGGTGGGTTGGCGCTACCCATTTCCCCTCGGCCTTTGGGCTTACAACAATTGGCCCAACGACAAAGGAGGCCTCCGCGGGTGGCTTTACAACACTTTTGCTACCGATCCCGTGCTCATATCATCGGTCCGCCCCGAAGCACGCACTCGTATGATTGAGCAACAACTGGCCAACAATGGTTTCTTTCGCGCTTCAGCCTCTTTTGAATTAGAACACCAAAAAAATCCTCGCAAAGTAAAGGTTTACTACACCATCAATCCCGGTCCGGCCTACAATATCTCCTCGGTGGAACTACCTGCCGACTCCACCCACCTTATCCACCTCATCGACTCCATTGCCGCGCGCGACCCTTACCTCCAACCCGGCAACCGATTTGCCACCGACTCGCTCGAATTTGTGCGTAATCGCATCACAAACTCGCTCCGCGACCTCGGTTACTACTTCTTCCGCCCCGAATATATCAAATATCAAGCCGACAGCGTGGCACATCCCGGACAAGTGGCCTTGCGTATGCGGCTCGACTCCGACATTCCTCAATACGCGTCGGCGCAATACATCACCGGGCACACCACAGTCACCGTCAATCGCTATCGCGGTCGCCAAACGCCCGACACCACCGAATTGCGCTCCGACCTCACCCTCATTCAGATGTTGCCATCCAAACTGCGCAAACAACTAATCGCCGAATGTGTCACATTCCGCCAAGGACGTACTTTCGCCGTGCGAAATATGAACCGCACCCAAAACTATCTCTCGCGCACCGGCATCTTCCGCCAAGTATCCATCGCCGTATCGCCCGACTCCACAGCCTCCCGCCCTACACTCAACCTCAACGTAAACTGCACTTTCGAAGCACCGCTTACAGCCTCGATCGAAGTCAATGCCGCTTCTAAATCAAATAGTTACCTTGGTCCCGGCATCATTCTCGGCCTGACTCACAACAATCTCTTCGGCGGCGGCGAACAACTCTCAATCAACCTCAACGGCGCCTACGAGTGGCAAACCGGCGGTGGCCGTGGCATTTTCAACTCCTACGAAGCAGGCCTCACCACCACACTCTCTATCCCACGGCTGCTTGCGCCCAATTTCATTCCTCGGAGCACGCGCCGCGTGCAAAGTTGGACTCGTTTCCAAATCGGTGCCGACCTGCTCAATCGGCCCCACTACTTCAAAATGGCGCAATTCAATGCCTCGATGACCTACGATTGGCGATGGCGACGCCACGTGTCGAACTCTTTCACTCCCTTCAAACTCACCTATACCAAACTGATGAACACCACCCCGGAGTTCGATGAAGTGATGGCTGAGAACCCCGCCGTAGCACAAAGTTTTGAAAATCAGTTCATCCCACAGATGATTTATTCTTACACCTACGACCGTCAATTCTCACCCTCCAATGCCCTCAACTTCCAACTCACTCTCCAAGAGGCAGGCAACATATTCTGGGGCATTTGGGAATTAGCCGGTTCAAAGGGAGAAAAACACCTCTTCGGCACACCTTTCTCGCAGTTTGTCAAAGCCAATGCCCAGGTGGTATGGAATCACCGCCTTATGCCCGGACATAATATAGTGAGCCGCCTGGCCATCGGTGCCGCCGAAGCCTACGGCAATTCCTCGCAAGTGCCTTACGCTGAACAATTCTACGTAGGCGGCGCCAACTCCGTGCGCGGCTTCACTGTCCGCTCCATCGGACCCGGCTCTTTCCGCCGAAACACCGACGACCCCAATGCATACTTCGACCAAACCGGCACATTCCGCTTTGAAGCCAACGTAGAATACCGTATGCAACTCTCCGGTGCTCTTTACGGCGCTCTATTCCTCGATGCCGGCAACGTATGGCTACTCCATCGCGACGAAGCACGCCCCGGCGGCACTCTCTCTGCCGGCAACTTCTTGCGCGACCTCGCCACCGGCACCGGTCTCGGCTTGCGCTTCGATATGGGTATGTTGGTTGTACGCGGCGACCTTGGCATCGCTCTCCACGCACCTTACGACACCGGACATTCCGGCTACTTCAATCTCCCATCTTTCGGCAAATCACTCGCCTTCCATCTGGCCATCGGCTACCCATTCTGATTTTGTCGCACTTTTTTGCGTGTAGTTTCGATTTTTTCGAGCGAGTTTTTTGTAAAAAATTGCTAAGGAGTGGTGATATGTGGGGAAATAGTTGTAACTTTGCGGTGATTTTCGTCAAAAAGTATCTATTTTGAGAAAACTCTGGCTATATATACTTATATGTGTGCTGTTGCCCCAACTGGCAACGGCTATTGGTGTATTGGCCGATGATGTATCAACACCGGACTTCGGCAGCGACAGCGTGGCGGAAGATTCTGCGCCGACAATGGACATTCCGTATCAAGCCATGGGCGACACCACTCCGATGCTTCCACTCGACTCGGTTTTACCCCAAATTGAGCCTATAGCCGCTGACACGCAAGTGGTCCCGGATACGTTCACCCCCATCTTCCGTCCGGTGGTGGATAAGGTCGACTTGGAAACCGCCGTTGATTTTGCCTCGTCGGACTCTTTGGTGATTATCCGCCGCGACTCGGCTATGATGTATGGCAACAGCACTATCACATACGGTGATATCAAACTCCAATCGGCCAATATTGAAATGGATATGCACACCAATACGGTTTATGCCGTTGGTGTGGAAGACTCCGTGGGCGATATGACCGGTCAGCCGGTGTTCAACGACGGCTCCGCCGACTATCAGGCAGCCACAATGCGCTATAACTTTATCAGCGAAAAAGGCTTCATCACCAACGTGGTGACAGAGCAAGGCGAGGGGTTCCTCACCGGCGGCCGCACCAAGCGCACCGACGATGGCAATTTCTTCATTGAAAATGGGCGCTATACCACTTGCGACGACCACGATTGCCCGCACTTCTATTTCAACGTCACACGTGGCAAGGTACATCCGGGAAGCAACATCGTCACCGGACCCGCATACATGGTATTAGCCGGTCTGCCGCTGCCTATTGCCGTACCTTTCGGCTACTTTCCATTCACGTCAAAGTACAAATCGGGTATTTTGGTGCCATCGTTCGGCGATGACTACCAACGTGGCTTCTACCTGCGCGACGGTGGTTATTACTTTGCCATCAACGACAATATAGACCTCGCCCTCACCGGCGAAATCTACACCAAAGGCTCGTGGGGCATTAACGCCAACTCCAACTACGTGCGCCGCTACCGCTATTCAGGCTCCTTCCAAATCAATTACCTCAAATCAATCTACGGCGACAAAGGCGCGCCCGACTACTCCTCTCAAACCAACTTCCAACTTCTTTGGAGCCACTCGCAAGACGCCAAGGCCAATCCCAACCTCACCCTCTCGGCCTCGGTGAACTTCACTACTTCAGGCTACTCGCGCAACGATCTCAACTCTTACTATTCCAACTCGTTCACCGAAAACACCAAGAGTTCTACGGTGAATATGACCTATCGCTTCCCGCAATCGAAGTGGTCGCTATCAGCCTCGATGAACGTAAGCCAACGCACACAAGACTCCACCTTGTCGGTATCCTTCCCCAACCTCAATATCACCTTGGCGCAAGTTTACCCCTTCAAACGCAAACGTGCTGCAGGCGATGAGCGTTGGTACGAAAAAATTCGTCTGTCCTACACCGGACAGTTTCAAAACTCGCTCACTGCCCAGCAAAACGTATTCTTCAAAAAGAGCCTGATAAAAGATTGGCGCAATGCTTTTCGCCACAATATTCCCATCTCGGCCACTTTCAACGCATTCAGTTATCTCAATATCACCCCGAGTATCAACTTCACCGACCGAATGTACACCCAGAAAGTGCGGCGGCAGTGGGATCCGGCGGCATCGGCCGAGGTGTGCGACACTACATATAGTTTCTACAACGTATACGACTTTTCCGCCGCTCTTTCGCTCGATACCAAGGTCTACGGCTTCTGGCGTCCACTCGGTTTCTTAGGCAAGAAACTCAAGATGATACGCCACGTGTTCACCCCCTCGGTATCGATTAGCGCTGCGCCCGACTTCGGCTCATCGTTCTTCGGCTATTATGGCCACTACAACTACACCGACTCGCAAGGGCGTCCGCAAACTAAGACCTACTCATACTTCCCTAATGCCCTTTACGGCACTCCGGCGCAGGGCAAGCAAGGCGTAGTATCGTGGTCGCTGGCCAACAATCTCGAGGCCAAAGTCCTGACCAACGACTCAATAGGTGAGAAGAAAATCTCCCTTATCGAGAATTTCACTCTCACACAAAGTTACAACTTCGCTGCCGACTCGCTCAACTTCTCCAACATCAACACATCGATGTTGCTCCGCCTTACCAAAAACTTCAACCTCAACCTCAACGCCACTTGGGATGTGTACACTTATCAACTCAATTCCGCCGGCAATCCCGTGCGAGTGAACAAGTTGCGCTGGAATTGCGGCAAAGGCATCGGCCGACTGTCGTCGACCGGCACCTCGTTCTCATACACCTTCAACCAAGACACATTCCGACGCAAAAGTTCGTCGAACAACAATAACTCTAACACACCGGGCAATGGCAGCAACACCTCTGCCCCACCATCCGGTGAAGAAAGCGCCCAAAGGCGCGATGATGCAGCCGCCGGCGACCTTCAACTCACGCCCGAAGGCTATGTACCGTGGCGCGTGCCGTGGAGTTTGACCTTCAACTACTCCATCAACTACGCATACGGCACCTTCAATAAAGAAAAGATGGAATACAACGGCAAGGTGACTCAAAACTTGTCGCTTTCCGGCTCCATAAAGCCTACGCCCAACTGGAACTTCTCATTCACAGCCTCTTACGACTTCGACCGGCATAAGTTGGCTTATATGAATTGCAACATTGGGCGCGACCTCCACTGCTTCCAGATGCGTGCATCGTTTGTGCCCGTCGGGCCATATAAAAACTATACGTTCAACATTGCCGTGAAATCATCTATGCTTGCCGACCTTAAATACGACAAGCGCTCCTCGATTTCCAACGGTGTCACTTGGTATTGATATGGCCGACTTTCCCAACCTCCAACCCATTCCGGGTATTGACCCTTCCGGCCGATTGATAATAGCCGGGCCGTGCAGTGCCGAGTCAGCGGAGCAGATGATGGACGTGGCTGGTCAACTCGCCGCCGGAGGCATCGGAGTGTTGCGTGCCGGCGTATGGAAGCCTCGCACATACCCCGGTGGCTTTGAAGGTCGCGGAGCCGTGGCTTTAGAGTGGATGGCACAAGCAAAAGCCGCCACCGGTATGCTTACCGCCACCGAAGTTGCCACTCCCGACCACTTGCATGCCGCCATCGACTCCGGCATCGACATAGTATGGATAGGCGCTCGCACCGCCGCCGACCCCTTTGCCGTGCAAGAAATAGCCAATGCGCTATCAGACATCGAGAACAAACCTGCCGTAATGGTAAAAAATCCCGTAAGCCCTGACCCAGACCTGTGGATTGGCGCCTTGCAGCGCATCTATGCTGCCGGAGTGCGCCGTCTCGCTGCTATCCATCGCGGGTTTACCACTTACGGCAACTCCATCTACCGTAATCGTCCTCGCTGGTCAATTCCTTTTGAATTGCGACGCCAAATTCCTTCACTTCCAATCATTTGCGACCCCAGTCACATTGCCGGCGACAGCAAATTAGTAGAGACAGTAGCATCCGCAGCCATTGATATGGGCTTCGACGGTCTTATCATCGAAACCCATCCTTGCCCCGAATGTGCACTCAGCGATGCTCATCAACAACTCACACCCGCCCAACTTTTCGAACTGCTCAGACATCTCCGCCACAACTCATCGGCCGAGCCCGCCCATAGCCAACTCTTGCGCCAATATCGTCAGCACATCGACAAAATCGACCATCAACTCCTCGATTTATTGGCGCAACGTATGAACATCTCTGCTGAAATCGGCCAAATCAAGAAGCAACACGAACTTAGTGCCATGCAACCGCAACGCTACGCCCAAATGCTTGCCGAGCGATGCGCCTCCGGCGCCGACCTGGGCCTTTCACCCGAACTTCTAACCAAACTCTGGACCCTCATCCACGAAGAAAGCGTCCGACGCCAACTGCAAATCCTTTCCCAAAAATAAAGCGACAACCAATGACTGGCTGCCGCTTTTAATTTCATTGTAAGCCGCTATTATTTTACTTTCTCAGCGAGTTCAGCGCCGGCTTTGAATTTGATAGTTTTGCGAGCGGGAATTGTGATGGATTCTTTAGTGCGGGGGTTGATACCGGTGCGTTCACCTTTTTCAGCTACAGCGAAAGTGCCAAAACCGAGAAGGGCAACTTTATCACCGGCAGCAAGTGCGCCGCCAATTGCTTCGATAGTTGCGTCGAGGGATGCTTTTGCTTGGGCTTTTGTGAGGCCTGCTTTTTCTGCAATTGCAGAGATAAGTTCTGATTTATTCATGTGTATAAGTTTGTTGAGGTTTATTTTGTCGCAAATATAACTTATTTCATTGAAATAATTGCAAAATTTTTTGAAAAAAATCGTAAAATGCTCAAAAAAAGTAATTTTTAGCAGTTATTTTCCTGATTTTTTGGATTTTTACTCTTTATTTCATCGTCAATTTTGATAATTTCGGCCAAATCCTCCGGTTCTATGCCAAGATGACGCGAAGTCTTGTCAACCAATATTTTCCCGGCAATTTTAGCCCACGGCGAAGCATTGGCCGATGCCTCATTTTCTATTATAGAACATCCTTGCCAAAAGCACACAATCGCCGCCGACCACTTGAGCAAATCGCACCAATCGCCCCCAAAAGTATGTTGCAACAATGCTGCAAGTGTCAAAAGCCCGTAAATACGGCAAAGTTTCGAGACCGTGCGTCCGAACCGTGCCGAAGAGAATTTCAATTGCTGTCGTTTGGTAGGCATTTGCCTTCCCAAGCGATGCGCCAGTCGCCGCGCACTCACCACATCCGCTATCACCATCAACGTGCACACCATACCATACGGAGCAGCGGGCATCAAAGCCGCCGCGAGCCATCCTCCCGCTGCCGCCGCTATCGATTTCAAAAAGTCGTAAGTATTCATATCATTCATCGTTATTCAAATTCGTCCACAAAGTTACAACCCAATTAGACCCTTCACTGCAAAATTTGGTTTCCCACACCAATTTTCCGACAAAAAAATTTTGAAGTTTAGAAATGTTGTTATAAATTTGCGGTCGAATTCAATTCAAGCATCAAATGAATTACTTGTTCACATCATCCGTAGCATGTTGTTGCTGTTGTTCCGAATCAATGTATTGGCTCGGACCGACGGTTGTGTGATGATGTGATTATAATTCCATATTATCGTTAACAAACCTGATCGCCTTGCCAATATTTGGTAAAGCGATTTTTTTATTTTCCAATCAAAACAATATATAATGATTTACTCATCAATTACCGAACTTATCGGCCGCACTCCATTGGTGGAGATTGCCGGCTTCGAAGGCCAATTGGCACGTATCGCAGTCAAAGTGGAAGCATTCAATCCCGGCGGAAGCGTCAAAGACCGCATCGCCTTGGCTATGATTGAAGACGCCGAGGCTCGCGGCATCCTCCGCCCGGGCGCCACCATCATCGAGCCTACCAGCGGAAACACCGGCGTGGGCCTCGCATGGGTAGGTGTGGCCAAAGGCTATAACACCATCCTCACCATGCCCGACACAATGAGTGTGGAACGCCGCAATCTGCTCAAAGCATACGGTGCAAAACTCGAACTCACACCCGGCGCCGACGGGATGAAGGGTGCCATCGCCAGGGCTGAAGAATTGCGACAATCCATTCCCGGAGCCGTAATCCTAGGCCAGTTCGTCAACCCGGCCAACCCTGCGATACATGAGCGCACCACCGGGCAAGAAATCTGGTCCGACACCGATGGAAAGGTCGACATCTTCGTGGCCGGAGTGGGCACCGGCGGCTCTGTCAGCGGCACCGGCTTGGCTCTCAAGCAGCACAATCCTGCAGTGAAAGTGGTGGCAGTAGAACCGGCCTCATCGGCAGTGCTAAGCACCGGCGTAGCAGGCAAGCACCGTATTCAAGGCATCGGCGCCGGCTTTGTGCCACAGACCTACAATGCCGCAGTAGTTGATGAAGTCATGACTATCACTGACGAACAGTCATTCGCCGGCGCCAAATCATTGGCACGCAAATTCGGCATGCTCGTGGGCATATCCTCCGGCGCCGCGTTCTCCGCTGCACTGCAATTGGCTCGTCGCCTAAAGAACACCGGAAAGTTGATTGTGACTCTTCTGCCCGACACCGGCGAACGATACCTCTCCACATCTTTATTCGAAGATTAATATGCGTGCGCCTTCGATACATCAATTGAAACGGCTGATGGAATTGGTGCGCTATGTAATCTTCCCCGACTATAGCGATGTTCCGGCATGGACCAACGGGCCTCAAGCCATCCACGAAATCTTGATAGAGCAACTTGCCACTATCGATGGCATCGCCGACCCTAAAGCCATTGCCGACGACTTCGTAGATGCATTGCCCGAGATTTCGCGTCTGCTACATACCGATGCGCACGCAGTGATGCACAACGACCCGGCCGTAAAGTCCATGCAAGAAGTTATCTTGTGCTATCCTGTGGTGAAGGTGATGATTCACTATCGTGCTGCCCATCAACTATATTTGCAAGGTGTGCCCATCATTCCGCGCATCATCACTGAAATAGCACATTCGGTCACAGGCATCGACATCCATCCTGCGGCTCAAATCGGTGAGTACTTCAGCATTGACCACGGCACCGGAGTAGTAATTGGAGCCACCAGCGTGATAGGCCACCATGTGATGCTATACCAAGGTGTGACCCTCGGAGCCAAAAACTTCACCTACGACAGCAATGGCGTGCCAATGGACTTGCCTCGCCATCCCATTCTCGAAGACTATGTGACGGTGTACTCCAACACCTCCATCTTGGGGCGAGTGCGTATCGGCCACCACACCATCGTGGGTGGTAACGTGTGGCTTACCCACGATGTCCCCGCCCACTCGCGCGTGCTCCAAAGCAGGGCCATTGAGGAGCCTTTCTTCCTCGATGGCGCCGGTATCTGAACCGCTGCCCATACTGGGGCAACGTAGACATAAAAGCGTATTGCTATTAACGAAATAAAAATTACGCTTTTATGTCTACTTTTTTACGTTTTGACCCCAATGCACTTAATGTAAATGTCGATGCCGGCGAAGATTTGTAAGCAATTTTTGCGTGAAAAGTTTGGCGGTTTTTCATATATTTGCTAATTTTGCATTACTATGCTAAATAATCGTCATCTCACTTTAGTAATCAATCCGATAGCAGGCACTCTCACCAAAGACGGCGTGTCGGAATGGGTTCCGCGCAAGTTGGAGGCCATGGGCTACTCTGTGGAGACACGACTCACCGCCGGCCCCGGCGATGCCACTCGCATCGCTGCTGAAGCCGCAGCCCGCGGCGACTACGGCGTGTTGGCTTGTGGCGGTGATGGCACCATCAACGAAGTGGCACGCGCTCTCATCGGCACTCATACCGCTCTTGGCATCCTTCCTGCCGGCAGCGGCAACGGCCTCGCTCGTCACATCGGTATACCCATCGATGTGGAGCGCTCGTTAGCGGTGATTGAGGCCGACAACGTGGCCGCATGTGACTATGGCACCGTCAACGGACATCCTTTCTTCTGCACCTTCGGCGTAGGCTTCGATGCTGCCGTGTCGCGCCGTTTTGCACAAAAAGGACGGCGCGGTTTTACCACATACATTCAAAGCGCCATCGACGAATTTATCAAATATCGCAGCGACACATACCAAATTATTTGCAACGACCAAGTAATCACCGACCGCGCTTTTATGGTAGCCGTTTGCAATGCGTCGCAATACGGCAACAACGCTTTCGTGGCGCCGGCCGCTTCAATCCGCGACGGCATGCTCGACGTGACTATCGTCCACGACAGCAACGTTTTCTCCCACATGATAAGTGGCATCGAGTTGTTCGCCGGTTCGTTAGGATACAGTTCATCGGTGAAAATCATACGCACACCCCGACTCACCATCAAACGGTCGCAAGCCGGCCCGGCCCACCTCGACGGCGAGTCGGTGGATATGCCTGCCGAACTCCACATCAACTGTGAGCACAAGCAATTGCGTATCTTCATCACCCGCGGCAAGCCTCGTTTCCGACCCGTGTTGACTCCGATGGCCATGACGTTCAACGACTGGGCCATTGCCCTCCAACGGCCTTTCCGCAAAAATAAATAACGCATATATATTATTGTGAGCAACCTTCTGCAAATAGTCGCCCGTACCATCTGCTCGCATCGGCTGCTCCCCGAGGCAGGGGCGGTGATTGTGGCTCTCAGTGGTGGAGCCGACTCCGTGGCTTTGTTGGCCGCTTTAATTCAGTTGGGCTACCAATGCACCGCTGCTCACTGCAATTTCCACTTACGCGGCGATGAAAGCGACCGCGACCAAGCCGCTGCCGCTGCCGCTGCCAAACGCCTTGGATGCTCGTGTCGTGTAGAACATTTCAATGTGGCTCAACGATGCCAAGCCACAGGCGAGTCGGTAGAAATGGCCTGCCGCTCGCTTCGCTACCAATGGTTTGAGCAACTAAGCGCCGAGTACAACGCTGCGGTGGCAGTAGCACATCACCGCCAAGACCGCGTGGAAACCCTCTTGCTAAACCTCATTCGCGGCACCGGCATCGCCGGGTTGGTGTCGATGCCTTACAGCCGCGACTTCATCATTCGCCCGCTCCTCGACTGCTCCCGCTCGCAAATCGAAGATTTCTGCAGCCAACAACAGTTGGAATGGGTAGTCGACAGTTCCAACAACTCCACTATCTATCAGCGCAACAAACTGCGGCTCAACATTTTGCCTCAACTCGAAGACGATTTCCCGGGTGCGACCGAGGCCATCGCTCGCTCAATCACTTATCTAAGCGAAGATGCCGCGTTTTTTGCTCGCTCCGTAGAGCGCCGAATGGAATTGTACTCCTCTCCGCAAGGCATCAATCTAAAACAGTTGGCCGCCGACCCCGACGCTAAGTTGCTTCTTTTCACCATCTTACAACCCGAAGGCTTCTCTCGAAGCCAAATCGACGATATTTTCACCGCCGCAACCGCCTTTGGCGGAAAATTCATCTCCCGCAGCGGAATTACTCGCTTTGTCGACCACGGCTGGCTCCGCCAACCTCTATCGGCAGTCGATACCACACAAGAATTCCCACTTCATCGGCTTGAGTCGACGCAAACACCTCTCCAAATGCAAGTTACACGCCATTTGCCCGAAGAGTTTGTCCGCCCCGGCCGCGATGCGTCCATCCTGCTGGTCGACGGCGAAAGTGCCGACCGATGCCGATGGCTATGGCGCCATCCGCGCATCGGCGACCGCATCCAACCATTCGGAATGAACGGCTCCCGCCTGCTGAGCGACATCTTTGCTCAAGCCAAATATAGCGAAGCGCAAAAGCGCTCTGCATGGGTGCTAACCGCCAACGACACCATTGTGTGGCTCCCCGGTTTGCGCACTTCAGCCGCAATGCCCGTCACAGCCCAATCTCGATACTTTTACCAACTGAAAATAACCAACCTAAATTCAATATCACAATGAATAAACACCTGATATCCATCCTCACTATGGCCGCAGCGGCCTTGTCAGCCTCCGCTGCCGACATCGTGGCCACCGATGCCTACGTTTGGCGTGGCGACTCCATTATCCAAGGCGTCTACACTGCATATTCGCCCGATGGCCGCAGCCTCATCTCCGACTACTCCGCTCAGCCGGGTTTCTTCATGCCTATCGAAAAGACATGGACCCTCACTCGCGACATATCCGCATATCCGCAACTCTCAACCCCCAACAAACTCCACACCGCCATCTACAACCTCGGACTCGAAGAAATGATCAACGCCGTGGAGCCTGACACTACCCTGCGCACCGGTCGAGAATGGCCCGGCGTGTGGACTCGCGATGTCAGTTACTCAATTCTCCTGTCGATGGCTTATATGCAACCCGAAGCCACCCGTTGCTCGCTCATGCGCAAAGTCGACCGCCTTGGGCGCATCATCCAAGACACCGGCAGTGGTGGCGCTTGGCCCGTGAGTTCCGACCGCATGATTTGGGCACTCGCCGCCTTCGAACTCTACAAGGTGGAAGGCGACCGCGCCTGGCTCGAATACATTTACCCAATCATCAAACGCTCAATGGCCACCGACGACCAAGTGGTCAACATCGACCCATCCGGACTTACTCGCGGCGAAACATCTTTCATCGACTGGCGCGAACAAAGTTACCCACGCTGGATGCAAACAGCCGACATCTACCAGTCGCACGCGCTGAGCACCAGTGTAATCCATGCTGTCGTTTACCGCACTCTCGCTGAAATCGCCGACATACTCGGCCACAGCGACGAAGCCCAGCAATTCATTATCCGCGCCGAAAAATTCTATGCCGACATCAACACCAACCTATGGATGGAAGACCTCGGCTACTATGCAATGTACGACTATGGCCGCGAATATCCGGTGCTCAATCCTCGAGCAGAATCACTCGGCTTAAGCCTCGCCATCCTCAACGAAGTGGCTAATTATCAGCAAGCACGACGCATCACAGAATCAACCCCCACCACCCCCTTCGGCGTGGGCATCTTCTACCCGCAGATTTCCGATATGACGCCCTACCACAACAATGCCCTTTGGCCCTGGGTGGCCTCTTATTGGGCTATGGCTAACGCTAAGGTAGGCAACGAACAAGGCTGCCTCGAGGCCATTGGCTCCGTATTCCGCCCGGCTGCCCTCTTCTGCACCAACAAGGAGAACTTCGTGCTCGACAACGGCGACATCGCCACCGAACTCAACTCCTCCAACATGCTGTGGTGTCTGGCCGGCAACATCGCCATCACCCACAAAATCCTCTTCGGCATCAACTTCCTGGCCGATGGGCTGGAATTCCGTCCTTTCGTGCCCGCAAACCTCCGCGACGAACGCACCCTCTCGGGCTTCAAATACCGCAATGCAAGCCTCGACATCACCGTGCGCGGTGCCGGCGCTCACATAGCATCATTCACACTCGACGGCAGAGAACACCAACCCATCATTCCCACTAACATCACAGGCCGCCACTCCATCGTCATCACTATGGACGACAAGCCCATCGCACCTATGGCCGTAAACCACCAACGCAACGTCAAAACACCCGTCACTCCTATCGCTCGCATCGAAAACAACATCCTCACTTGGCGCCCGGTCGAAAACGGCACATCCCCCGACTTCTCAACCTACCACTACGAAATCATTCGCAACGGTGAGCGCATCGCTCGCACCAACTCCACCACCTTCGATGCATCTACTCCCGGTGTATACCAAGTGGTGGCTGTCGTTGCACCCGGTATAGAGTCATTCGCCTCCGAACCGGTCGACAACCTACCATCATACTCCTTCGAATTTCCCGATGAAACTACCCAAATGCTTTCGCAAGAGGTTAGTTACCAACCTTTTGCTGTCATCTCCGGATACACCGGCAACGGTTTCATAGAAACTGACCACTCCACCAAAGCCATCGACCTCGACATCTACGTGCCCGAGGATGGCCGCTACTCCATCGCCCTGATTTACGCCAACGGCAACGGTCCGGTCAACACCGAGAATAAGTGCGTAATTCGCCATATCGCCGTTGACAAAACACGCGTCGGCACACTCGTGATGCCGCAACGCGGTGTGGGCAACTGGAGCGAATGGGGCAGTTCTTCCGTTGTGACCACCGACCTCAAAGCCGGCTCTCACCTGCTCCAAATTCTCTTCGACAGCGACTGTGAAAACATGAACATCGACACCAACCACGCTCTCATCGACCGCGTTATCCTCCGCAAACTATGACACTCCGCCATATCCTATGTGTAGCCGCCATCCTTGGCGGCTACACAGCCGGAGCCCAACTGCGTCCAACGGCTCACGTCGACGTCGAAACACGATTAGGCTATTACAACTACTCCATCGACGGCGATGCACTCCACGACCGTAATGGCTTCAAATGCGACTATCTCAACGTGGCACTCTCCGGCGACATCATTCCGCAAGTATCATACTTCTGGCGCCAACGCATCAACAAGCACATCCCTTCCGACGACGTCCTCGCCGCTACCGATATGCTCTACGCCGAATATCGGCCCTCCGACCAATGGCAATTCACCGCCGGCAAACAAGCCCTCGCCGTCGGCACTTACGAATACAACCGCGCACCCATCGACATTTACACCGCTTCCGAATTCTGGGGGTCGCTCCCTTGCTATCAATTCGCCGTGCAAGCCACTTACAAAGTCAACCACGGCAATGATGCTTTCACCTTCCAATTCTCCGAAAGCCCGTTCCGCACCCCGGAGTACAACGACATCTACGCATACCACCTTATGTGGGTCGGTCACCACGGGCCCCTTTCAACCCTCTACTCCGTCAACCTCATCGAATGGCGCCCCTCGCATTATATCTCTTATCTTGCCCTCGGACACAGTTTCTCACTCGGTCGTGCCACCTTCGAACTCGACCTCATCAACCGCGCCGCCGCTCACCAAACATTCCTTTTCCGCAATTGCACCATCTCGGCCGACTGCTCTCTCGTATGCCATAAACGCCTCAACGCGTTCGCTAAATTTACCTACGACGTCAACCGCACCAACACCCCGGCCGACCTTACCGTACTTCCCGGCACCGAAATCACCACTTGGGGCGCCGGTGTGGAATACTTTCCGTTCGACGCTGCCGGGCATAACCTTCGCCTCAACGCTTGCATCAACTATGCCCACGGACACAACGCCGACCCATCAGCCGACTTCCTCTCAAATCTTCTACGCATCAATATCGGACTCACTTACAAACTAAAATTGTTATAATTTTATTTTTTTTGCTTTTTCTTCACCCTTACTATTGCTTATTTAGAAAACAATAAGTAACTTTGCGCCCATCATTCTTATAACAACTCTATTACTAACAACTTAAAACCAACGTATGAAGAAAATCTACACTCTCTTCGCCGCAGCCGCCGTGGCCATGAGCGCCACCGCCGCCGCTCCCGCGCTCGAACCGCACCAAATCACCGTGCCTTCGATGCAACTCCACCAAAACCTGTCGACTCTCGAACTGAAGTCGCCCGCTCAAATCAACCGTCCGGCCAAAGCCCCCAAAGCTAACGCCGCCGCAGCCGCTTCCGTGGCCGACTTCGAAAACCTCTACCTCCACGAATCTTACTCCGGTTACGACGGCTGGCTCACCAACGGCATCGTAATGATTGGCGACTTAGGCGACGGCACCGTGGGCGTTGACGGCTTCTACATGGAAGGTCTGCCCTTGGTAGGCGGCGTGTTTGACCCCGCTACCCAAACCATCGCCTTCCCCGCTCAAGACACCGGCCTCACCACCACAGTCAAAGGCGCCACATACAGCATCGCTATCGCTCCGATTAAAGTAGGCACCCAAGGCTTCACCATGCTCTCCGACGACATGGTGTTCAACGTAAGCCTCGAAGACCGTGAAATCTGGTACGAAGGCACCTTAAGCGGCAACAATTGGGACACCATCATCGGTGTGTGCGCCCTCTCCACCTCCGGTGAATTTGCCGGCTTGTTCGATGCTCTCTGCATGGTTGACTTCAACGTAGTCAACAGCTACTGCTCATACAGCTACCTCGCCGAAGACACCGCCACCGAACTCACCGAAGGCGTTGACTACATCTACGCCGAAATCCAAGGTAACAACTTGGTAGTCAGCAACGTACTCGCCGGCGGTTTCGCTTACCCCGTTCCTTTCGCTGTTAACGCTGACGCCCTCACCGCCACCGTAACCGACGGCCTCGTTTCGCAACAACAAGACTCAGATGGCTCCGTATACGACTTCTTGCTCTACGGCATGACTATTGACGGCCAAAACGCTTCAATCACCGGCACCACCGTTGACTTCTCCGTACAAGTGGTTGAACAAGAAGGTGACAAACTTACCGGCATCGGCACTCAATACTGCGCTTGCGGCACCAGCTACCAAGGCCAATTCTTGCCCTGGATTGGCGACGGCATCATTTACGGTCTGACCGTGGTTTACCAAGGAGACCTCATCGCTGACATGGCCGGGGTGGAAGACATCACCATCGACGTGGACAACTCCAACGCCCCGGTTGAATACTTCAACCTCCAAGGCCAACGCGTGGCTAACCCCGCCAACGGACAAATCCTCATCCGCCGCCAAGGCAGCCAAGCCTGCAAGGTTCGCTTCTAAAAGCATCACGTCTCCCTCCCCTAAAGGGAAGGAGACGTGATGCAGCGGCGCAATAACTCAACAGGCGCGCAGGAACATTCCTGCGCGCCTGCGCTGTGTATGGGCGCGGGCGGTCGGGTCATCCGGATATGCCGAGGCAAGCAGACCCCGAAGCAAACCTCAAGGCTACAGGCTACCTGTGGGTCCGCTCTACCCCTCTAACCCCTTACCTCTCCACCTTAAGTGTTAAAAAGCATATTTTTTTGCTAAATTGAGCGACAGAATGTTGCCATAAAAGAATTATTTCTGTAACTTTGTCGGCGGAAAACCGTTTTCCGCTTACATTAACCAATCAAAAAATTTTTCACCTATGAAAAAACTTTACGCACTGTTGTCGACCGCTGCCGTCGCTCTCACCGCCTCCGCAGTAGCCCCCTTGAGCGCTGAATTGCCTCAACTCCCTCGCCACCAATTCCAAACCGCATCCGGCATCCAAAACGTGGTAATTCCCGAAACTCAAGCCGCTCGCCTACAAAAAGCCCCGGCCAAGGCTGCTGCCGCCACCTCCGTAGCCGACTTCCAAGGCGTCTACCTCGGCGAAAGCTATTCGCTGCGCACCAATGAGAGCCAAACCGACAACGTGGGCTGGCAAATCGACGGCACCGCCGGCATCTTCGATGTGGGCGACGGCACTGTGACAATCTCCGGCCTGTGGGACGAATCCATCGAACTTACCGGCGGTGTGTTCGACCCCACTACTCAAACCATCACCTTCTCGCCCCAAGACCCGGGCGTAGCAGCCGGTAACTATACCGTGTACCTCGCCGTACTCGATTTGAACACCAACACCCTGTTGGACAAGGACATCGTGTTCAACGTCGACGTTGAGAACCGCAACATCTACTACATGGGCGATCTCAACGCAGCTCAAACTCAGTGGGCCACCTGCTTGTGCATCGCCGCAATGAATGCCTCCACAGGCGCATACGTGGGATGTTTCGACTTCTTGGCTTACGTGGACTTCAACGAAGTGAACGGCTACGTGCAGTATTCTTACTATGAAGAAGATACCACCGAACCCACTGATACTTACGACTTTATCTACACCGAAATCCAAGGCAACGACTTGGTATGCTACAACCTGTTGGGCGGCGGCTTCTCCTACCCAGTACCCTTCACCGTTGATGCCACTGCTCGCACTGCCACCTGCGTCGACGCCGTGTTTACCGAGCAATCCGACGGCACCGATATGTACCCCTTCTACCTGTGCGATGTGGAGATTTCAGGCGAGAGCGCCTCGCTCGGCTCCACCACAGTTGAAACCGACATCGTATTCGGCGACGACGGCGAAGGCGGCACCCTCACCGGCCTCACCAAGGACTATGTGGCCGCTGTTTGCGACTACCAAGGCCAAATCCTGCCTTGGGTAGGCAACGGTCTGATTTACGACTTCACCATCGTATACACCGGCGACCTGCTCGCCGACATGGCCGGTGTGAAAGACATCACCATCGACAACGTTGACGCTAACGCTCCGGTTGAATACTTCAACCTCCAAGGCCAACGCGTGGCTAACCCCGCCGCCGGACAAATCCTCATCCGTCGCCAAGGCTCCACCGTTTCCAAAATCCGCTTCTAATAAAGGGACGAGTTAAGAGGGACGAAGGACGAGATCCCCGCCTCTGACCACCATATCCGCGAAGCCGCGCCCATGAGCGTGGCTTCGCTCTTTTTTGCAAATGCTCTGAACCTGTGCAAATTTTTTTGCCATTTCACAAATAATTCGTACCTTTGCACCGCAAATGGTTGCTGAGCCGTTGCGTCGGCTCGCTTAAGCATCAAAAGGGAACGAGGTGTAATTCCTCGACAGTACCCGCTGCTGTAATTCCCCGCTTGCACTCAGCAAGCAAGTTCCCAACACACCTGCCACTGGCCTCGCAGCCGGGAAGGCGTTGGAGAACCGGGATAAGTCAGAAGACCTGCCATTCACCCACAATTAAGCCTACGGGACTATGGGCCGATTTACTTGTATTAGAGGTTTGCACCTCGCCGCAAATCGTGCAGTATTCCCGAAGCGCCTTAGTTGCCTATCGGGACTTTTTATTTTGATTATTAATCATTTAAAACTATACTGCATGAAAAAATTATTTACTTCTCTCGCTCTCGTGGCCGTAGCACTCTCTGCCGCCGCCCAAGATGAACTTTATGTAGAAATCGCCCCCGTCGAAGGCATCAATGCCGGTAGCTCCGTCACCCTCTCCATCAAAACCATCCAAGGCCAAGAGCCTTTCACCTACGATTGGCGCAACGCCGCCGGCGAACAAATCGGCACCGACGAATCCCTGTCGTTAACCCTCGACCAACCCGCCACAATCCAACTCAACGTCACCGACGCTTCTGAAGCAACCGTAACCACCTACGCCGATATCAACGTATACGGTTCTTCGGCCGACGCCACCTTCGACGACCTCGGCCTCGCTGAAAACTCCTACTGGAACGGTCGCGCCGACAACGTTGCAGCCCAAACTGCTACGTTCTACAGTGGCGGCTTCGCTTTCGACAACTCTTACATGCCCGACTGGATGTACTACAGCGGGTTTGCCGCTTCCACACTCAATACCAACGACTTCGTGGACTACACCGAGGGCCAATTCAAAAGCGTAACCGCTGCCGGCCATGAATCTGCCGGTTTCGGCGTGCTATATGCCAACCTCTGGACCGGACAATTCTACATCACCACCCTCAAGAGCATGGAAGGCTCAACTGTCGGCGGCGTTTACCTCTGCAACGACGCTTACACATACAACTCTATCACCAAAGGCGACGGCTATTGCCAACCCTTCGCTGATGGCGACTACCACCGCGTAGTGTTCCGCGGTGACGACCCTGAAGGTCAAGAAGTTGTGTTCTACCTCGCCGACTTCCGCGACGGAAAACAAGAAATCATCACCGATTGGACCTACTGCGACCTCTCACCTCTCGGCTGCGTCAAGAAAATCGAAGTAACCACCGAAAGTAGCAACGACGGCGTGCCCTCATACGCTTGCCTCGACAACCTCTCTTACACACCCGCCTCAAACATCGACATCAACGTCGACAACTCCAACGCTCCCGTGGAATACTTCAACCTCCAAGGCCAACGCGTGGCCAACCCCGCTGCCGGACAAATCTACATCCGTCGCCAAGGCTCCACCGCATCCAAAATCCGCTTCTAAAATAACATCGAGCAACGAGGCCCTGCCTCCAGCCCTACAACATTACCGCGAAGCCGCGCCATCAGCGTGGCTTCGCTCCTTTATACCACGGCTCCCTACGTAGACTAAGCCTTCTCTCAAAAAATATTTTGCCATTTCACAAATTATTCGTACCTTTGCACCATCTTAAGCGCGTGTGGCGTAATTGGTAGCCGCGTTAGACTTAGGATCTAATGTCTTCGGACGTAAGGGTTCGAGTCCCTTCATGCGCACAAGCGGTCGCCTCTCGGCGGCCGCTTTTTTTTGCTTATCATTTTGTTAATAGCAAAAAATTTTGTACCTTTGGCCAAAATTATGCGCTATGGAACAAAATCTCGAAAAACACCAATATATTCATCAACATCAGCACCAACACCAGACCGCTACCGACGACGGCTCGCACTGTAGCAATTGCGGTGCTCCGCTCGCTCCCGGCGCTCGCTTCTGCGAAGAATGTGGCGCGCCACAAGGCGGCAATCGCTGCGTGTCGTGTGGCGCTGAAATCAAACCCGGCATGGCCATCTGCCCCGTCTGCGGTTGTCCTGCCACTACCAACTGCACCTTCTGCGGCAGCGAAATGGCTCCCGGCCAAACATTCTGCCCCGAATGTGGCAACCCGCGCGGCGGCATCACTTGCCCCCAATGTGGCACCCTCAACTTCCGCTCGTTCTGCCGCAAGTGCAACCATCCGCTCAACCCCATGGCTCTCTACGCCGTGGAGCAAGCAAAAGCCGACCCGCGCTACCAGCGTGCTCTCAAGTTGGCCGAGGAAATGCAAACCCTCGAAGACCAAATCCAACTCCTCGAGCAGCAATTGGCTCAGCAAAAACTGCAACAAGCAGCACCTGCCCAAACCCTCGACACAGCTCTCAAAATCGATGCCGCCACTCAAAAACTCCTCGACGAATTTGCCCAACTCGAACGCGCTCGCGGCCACGCGCCAACTGAAGCACCAAAACCACAACAAGCATCTAAGCCGCAGCAGCAACAGCAACAAGCCAAACCTCAGCAACTTAGTCTCGGTTCTACTGGCGGTTCCGGTGGCGACCTCGACCTCTCCGGTGGCGGTTCTTCTTTTGCCGACACCGCCGCCAAACTCGCCCAACTCAAAGCGCAATACGCTGCTAAGGTCAAAGAATTCCAAGCCGAAATCGACCAAATGGTGCCAAATCCGGCCGACCCGCCCGAAGTGCAACGCAATTTCGCCTGCGCCCACATGATTACCACCACCAGCAAGGTGACCACCGTGACCAAGCAGACACAACGCATCGCGTGGGTGTGCAACCGTTGCCACATTTGGCACAACAAACCGTCGGAATGCGGCGTGCGCGAATTCGGCGGAAAATGGGTCACCAAAGACGTAATTACTACCTCCGTCTCCGAAGTAGTTTCTAACTCATCAATAAAACTCTAATCCCCCCACCATAGATATGAGCGACAACAAATCAGGCACCGGTACTTCAATACCCGGTACAGGCACAGCCATCCCAGGCACTGGCACAGCAGTTCCACCGGCAGGCACCGGTACAGCCATCCCAGGCACCGGCACAGCAGTTCCACCGGCAGGCACCGGTACAGCCATCCCAGGCACCGGCACAGCAGTTCCACCCTCCGGCACCGGCACCGCAGTCCCGCCCTCCGGCTCCGGCACAGCCGAAGCTCCTGCAGCCCCGGGCCAACGACGCAACGGCGCCGTCGATGCCATTCCCGTACTCCAACAATACACTCTCAACGGCATAGTTTACAACACTATTAAACCGGTTGGAACTACATCCGGCGAAGCCAAAGTGATTATCGTGGAAAACGGCGGCAACAAATTCGCTCTCAAACTTTACATCGTGGGCCATACCCCCGACTCCACCATCCTCGATATTGTGAAGAAAGCCCAAGGCGGCTTCTTGGTTAACCTTCGCGACCACGGCACTTGGTCCGACCCCAACACTCACAATCCTCACTATTTCGAAGTGATGGACTTCGCCGAATTCGGTGCTCTCGATGCCGTGCGCATCAAATCCGAAGACCAATTCATCGAAGTGGCTATGCGCATGGCAATGTGCATACATCAATGCCACCAACTCAACATCGTGCACCGCGATGTCAAACCCGAAAACTTCCTCTGCACCTCTGACGACCACAGCCAATTCGTTCTCTCCGACTTCGGCATCGCTCGCATTCTCAAACCCGGCGCAAAAGAAGCCAGTTTCGACATCGCAAAGTCCGGCTACTTCGTTTCCCCCGAAGGTGCAATGACCGCCGACAACCGCACTTCTATCGTTGGTTATGCCACCGACTTCTACTCCATGGGCATGACACTGCTCGCTATGGTTTTCGGCGTCAAAAACTTCTACAACGCAATCACCTACAACGACTTGCTCCGCTTCAAAAGCCGCAACACCGTGGTAGATGAATTCCTCAAATACCTCAAACTCGGCGGCAAGCCTATGAGCGATTACGCCATTTCGCTCCTCCGAGGCCTCCTGCAGTTCGCACCCGACAAACGCGCCGACTTCGACGACATCAAAGAATGGTACCGCTCGGGCAAGCCTATGGAAAAAGGCCAAAAAGACGGCGCAGCTACCTCTGCCTCCGCTGCTTCGCCCGGTTTCTCCGTCACCTTCGACGACTCGCGCAACCTCGTGGCCCACTCGCCCGAAGAATTGGCCAAAATGATGTTGGCCCACTTGGATTACGCAAAGGACTTTATGTACCGCGGTATGGCTAAAAGCGGCCTCGAACGCGCCGGAAAAGTGTCCTTGGCCATGGAAATCGACAAAATCGTGGAACGCGTTTATCCCAACAAGGACGAACGCGATGCCGGTGTCTACACCGCCGCCCTATTGCTCGACCCCAACATGCCATTCCTCGGCCTTAGCCGCACTGCCTGTGCATCCATTGCCGACATCAAAAACGAAATTTGGAACAACCGCACCGCCTACGCCAAAGACCTCGCCAAGCACAGCGCTCTCCTTTGGGCTTACTTCGCCGCTCGAGGCAACGATGACATCAAAAAACTCGAAGCCACTTTCCGCCCAATCATCTCCCGCTCCGATGTGCACGGCATCTATGCCCTTTGTCGCAAACTCGACCCCGCTATGCCTTTCTTCTCACTCAAAGGCAAGCCAATCACTGCTCAGAAGGAAATAGCCTCAGAACTCTGGTCAAACAAAGCCACTTACGTCAAAGAACTCGCCAACCCCGACCATTCGCTTTGGGTGTACCTCGCTTCCCTTGGCCAAAACGGCGCCAAAATTGCCAATACATACCCCGCGCGCATCAAAAATGCCGGCGAAGCCGAACTATATACCCTCTGCAACATCCTCGACAAAGACACCCCATACATCGGCAAAAAGCAAACCCCATGTCGCTCGGAAAAAGAACTCGCCGACGAACTATGGGCATTCCTCGCCGACTACAAAAAGGAACTCTCCGACCCCAACCACCTCTTCTGGAAATACCTCGAACAGCGCGGCGCTTCCTGGGCTAAAGTCGCCCACGATTACCCTGCACTCGTTAAGCAAAATGCCGACGTTTGGGTCTTCGAACTCGTTTACCGCCTCGACCCCACTAAGCCTTATGTAATCCAATACGAAGACGACAAGAAGTGGCACAACCAATTCTCCGTCGACGACATTCTCAAGAACGTCGCCGCTCACGGCATCACCGACTTCTCACTCTCGATGCTTTCCAAAGCCGACTTCCAAACTTGGCTCACTCTCTCATCGAAAGATTACGACCGCAAATGTGGCGCTCTCCTCGCTCAAATGGTCAAAAACGCCGGTTCTGTAGCCGACAAAAAGGGCTGGTTCTTCCTCTACAACTTCGCCCCGGCCGCCGACATTACCCTCACCCCCAACGGCAACCTCGCTTCGCCCAAACAACTCGGCGAAGAAATCAATCGCCAATATCAATCGGGATATACCAAGGCCACAAAGGTAGAACTCCTCCCAATGCTCAAAAAGGACACCTTCGTAGGTTCCCGTCTTTACCAATTCATGGAAGCCCGCAAGATGCAAAAACACATCTCCGGCATCCAATCAATCATCAACATCGACAAGTGCATCAGCGACCACCCCGCCGCTCCTTACAACCAAGCAATCGCCCTTTGGAAAGTGATCCAATTCCTCGGACACACCCCCACTTACACTTTCTCCAACATGCGAACCGTAAGTTCGCTCAGCGAGGTGCGGGCCATGCCATCCTCCGAACTCAACAAAGACATCAACAAAGGCCTTGCCGACTACCTCACAATCTTCTTCCACGAACGTGCCGGCGCATCTTTCTCATTAGATGAACTCGAAAAATACTACGACTTCATCGCCACTTACGCCCCTCAACACTCCGGTTACCAAAACTCCGTTGCCTCGCGCGACGATCTCAACCAAGCAATCAGCGACCGCAACAACGCTTGGAAAGCCCTCGGCTTCTGGCGAAATGCCGGCGTATGGTTCGGCTTCGCTCCTCTCATCGGAGTCCTCTGCTGGATGATTTGGATGACTATCGTCGGCGACGACAATGCTATCCGCGAAGTGGTTCAAGGCATCGGCACCGTTGCCGGCGTTGTCCTCGCTATCCTCGGCGCTATCATTTGCGCCGAAGGCGGCTGCATTGGCCTCGCTATCGGTGGCTTCATCGGCTACTGGGTCGGCTTCGGATTATTCTATCTCCTCAGTTTCGCCGCCGTTTACATCCTCGCCGCAGCACTCCTTGCCGCCGGTATTTTCTTGGCTATCAAACTCTTCGGCGACTCCCGCGACACAGTCATATCCGACAAAGCCACTTACGACAAGTTTTACGATGCCGCTCGTATCTTCAACATCTGCAACGCTTTAGGTACCGCCAACCGTACCTTCGGCTCCCGTAATATCAACCCCAAAAGCACTTTCGACAACTCCCTCAGCAAGGCACATACCATTCGCAAACGTGTAATCCTCACTTCCCTCGGTATGATTCTTCTCGCCGCTTTGGCATTCGGCCTCGGCCTCATCTTGCGCAATCAAACCGAAAACTACTACGAAACATCTATCGAATCCGTACAACATGTTAATCCCGAAGACCTCGTGGGCGAATACGTCGGTACTTTCCACGGACGAAACGCTTCGCTATCTATCTTCTCCGCCGACAATACCGATTCTATCCACGGTAAGGTCATCATCCAATACTCCACCCCGATGACCCACGAAATCGTCGGCGCACTCCACGGCGAAAACCTTCGCTTCAACGTCATCGGCCAAGGCAACGTTGTCTACGATGGCACCGTGTACACTTCCGACCAAATCACCTACTCCGGTCAATACACAAACCCGGCCAAAGGCTCGCAACACGACTTCGAATTTACCAAGCAATAATCTCCTCTAATAATATGAAATGTAGCTCCTGCAACAAAGATAATCGCGACAAGGCCAAATACTGCAAACACTGCGGTGCGCCTATCGTCGCTTCCAGCTCCGACGCCACCGGCATCGCCTCGTTGGTGGGCAAGGACAACTTGGTGCAACAAATCACTGCCATGCTCGACGGTGCTCGAGCCATCGCTACCCAAGGCAAACAACACGGTGTCGACATGCGCGCCCGCCTCAGTTTCGTTATCACCGGCCCCGCCGGCGTAGGCAAAAACGTAGTCGCCGATGCTATTGCCAACGAACTCTTCTCCGCCGGCATCATCAAATCGCCCAATCCTACGGTGGTAAAATCCGTCGACTATGCCGAATTTATCAAGGATATCAACGCCTCAATCAAAAAAATCGGCAATGGTGTGCTCGTAATCGATGAAGCCCAAAAGCACTGTCCGAAAGACCGTGCCGACTCCGTATGCGACCTCGATAAAATTCTCCAAAACGTCGACGATTGGTGCGCCGACCCCGACAAGCCCGTCGTGATTATCCTCGGCGACGAAGACCTCAACAGTTTCTTCGAAAACAACCCCGCTGCTGTCGCCAAAATCCAATACAAATGGCAAGTGCCGCAGCCCGACATCGCCGCTCTCACCGAAATCGTTTGTCGCAAACTCAAATCCCTTTATAAATGCTCCGTCGAGGACGATGCTCGAGCCAAAATCGGCCGCGTGCTAACCGCCGCCAAGCGCGACAACCCCGACACTTTCCCCTACGGCCACTATGCCGCCAAGTTGGCTTACGACTCTTACGTAATTACCGCCGCCGACCCGGTCAAACCTAATATCGTCTCCGCCGACGAGGTTCATGGCAAGGAGTTCGTGCCCAAGACTTTCGACCAAGTCATGGCCGAGTTCGACCAATTCGTGGGCATCGACGAAATCAAGAACGAAATCCGCAAAATAGCCGTCACGGTGGAAAACGCCCGCCAAGCCGGCCTCGACCCCTACGGCTCGGTGAAAAGCCACTATATCTTTGTGGGCAACCCCGGCACCGGCAAAACCACCATGGCGCGTCTCTTTGCCGATGCGCTCAGCGCCATGGGCGCTCTGCCCAGCGGCCACTTAGTGGAAGTCGACCGCGAAAAACTCGTGTCGCAATACGTGGGCGAGTCGTCAAAACTTGTGCGCAAGGCTGTCAACGATGCCATGGGCGGCGTGCTCTTCATCGACGAAGCCTACTCGCTCTGCTCCGGCAAGGACGATTCCTTCGGCAAGCAAGTGGTCGACACTTTGCTCAAAGACTGCGAAGACCTCAAAGGCAAATTCGTGTGCATCATGGCCGGATACCCCGTGGAAATGAAGCAATTCTTGGGCACAAACTCCGGCCTGCAGCGTCGTTTTGACACTACTATCAACTTCCGCGACTACACCGGCCCCGAACTCACCCAAATCTTCCGCAATATGGCCAAGGGCGTGAAGCCCGCCATCACATTTGCCGACGATGTGGAGCAGCAAATCGGCCAGTACTTCGACAAAGTATACCTCACTCGCAGCAAGCGTTTCGGCAATGCCGGCGAAGTCAAGAACCGCCTCGAAGCCGCCGTAAAGCGCATGCGTGTGCGCGTGGATGCCGCTCGCCAAGACGGCTCGCTCCAACCCGGCACCGAAAACGTCCTCACCATGGCCGACATCGAAGCCGGCTCAAAAAAATCTATCGACGACATCCTCGCCACCTTCGACGACATGATTGGCATGGGGCCGGTCAAGGAGCAAATCCAAGCCATCGCCAAGAGCGTGCAGATGCAGCAGCGCATGATTGAACGCGGCATCGGCAATGCCTCCGTCACCAACGTCCACATCATCCTCACCGGCAACCCCGGCACCGGCAAAACCACCGTGGCCAACCGTTTAGGCCAAGTGTTCAAAGCCATCGGCATCCTCCCCACCGACCAAGTCATCGTAAAGAAAGCCGAGGACATCTTCGACTCTTACGCCAAATCCGCCGGCAAGAACATGACCAAAGCCGTCGACGACGCCATGGGCGGCATCCTCTTCATCGACGAGGCTTACAACCTGCTGCCGGTCAGCACTCCTGGCACTCAGGACGCCTCGGGCGTGGAGGCTGTCAATGCACTGATGACCTGCATGAGCGAACGCGCCGGCCAGTTTATCTGCGTCATCGCCGGTTACAAGACCGAAATCGACGAGTTCATCCGCAATGCCAACGACGGTCTCGAGCGCCGCTTCACTCACCGCATCCACATCCCCGACTACAACGAGGAAGACCTCACTCAAATCTTCCTCCAACAGGTCAAGAAGGGCAACTTCAAAATCACCGACGATGCCGTCGCTCTTCTTCGCCGCAAAATCGGCGAAATGGTCACCGCAAAGGACGAAAAATTCGGCAACGCCGGCACAATCATCAAACTTTTCGACCAAACCAAGGAGCGCCACTTCGCCAACATCGACATCGATGCCGACGACGATGCCCTCATCACCATCACCGACAAGGACATCCCCTACGATGCGCCCAAGAAGCTCAACATCGACGAGATTATGGCTCAATTGGACCACCTCACCGGCTTGGGCGGTGTCAAAAAAGCCGTGCGCGACCTGGCCGACACCCTCGTGGCTCTGCAAGCACGCGCCGAAGACATGGGCCAGAAAGGTTCAATCAACCTCGACCACTACCTCTTCCTCGGCAACCCCGGCACCGGAAAAACCACCGTCGCACGCCTCATGGGCAACATCTTCTACTCCCTCGGCCTGCTGCCCTCGAACAAGGTCATCGAAATCTCCGCCAAGGATATGGTGGCACCTTACGTGGGACAAACCGCTCCCAAAACTCACGCCGCCATGATGCGCGGCATGGGCGGCGTGGTGTTCGTGGACGAAGCATACTCACTCACCGGCTCCGGCGAAAGCAACTTCGGCGCCGAAGCTGTGGCCGAAATGCTTCAGGTGATGGAGAACTACAAAAACAAGTTCATCTGCATCGCCGCAGGGTACCACCGCGAAATGCAGCAGTGGCTCAACACCAACTCAGGCCTGTCGTCGCGCTTCCCCACCACCATCAACTTCGATGACTACACCGCCGAAGAACTCTCCGAAATCGCCACCAACATCTTTGCCCGCGTGCACAACCTGCGACTCACCGATGCCGCCAAGGACGCAATGTTACGCCACTTCACCTCTCTGGTAAACCACAAGACGCGCAACTTCGCCAACGCCCGCGAAGCCCGCAACTATGTGGACAAAGTTATCATCAACCAAGGCCGTCGCCTCCGCTCCGAAATGAAGCTCCCCGGTTTCTCCAAAGATTCGTTCTACATCCTCGAACCCGCCGACATGGACGTGCGCGACTAACCCCTCAATCCTCTCTTTATAACTATGGCTAATCTAACACCTTGCCCCCACTGCGGGGCCGACATAGAACTCGATAGCGCTTTCTGCGACCAATGTGGCACCGCGTTGCTAAAATGCCCCAAATGCGGCCAATTCCGCAAAGGTAAATTCTGCCCCACTTGCGGTGTGCCAACTGCCCCGGCCGGTAGCGCCCAACCCGCTCAGCCTCAGCAACCTGCCCAATCTCAGCAGCCACAGCAACCACAGCAGCCACAGCAACCACAGCAGCCACAGCAACCCCGTCAACCCGTGCAACCCGCTCAACCGGTGCAACCCGCTCAACCGGTGCAACCCGTTCAGCCCGTTCAGCAGCCACAAGCCACCGGCACTGCCCTGCCTCCTTCCGACAACCAACCTACATCCCTCCGTGCCGATGCTCTCGGCATCGTCCTCCCTCTTCAACCCGGTGCTGTTATCGGTCGCACTCAAGGTGCATACATCGCCCAACTTTGCAACCTCCAATTCATCTCCGGCATTCATGCACGCATCGACCGTAACTCTTCCCTACAATGGTCTATCACCGACATCGGCTCTCGCAACGGAACCACCGTCAACGACATCCAATGTCAACCTAACGTCCCCGTTCCCATCAAAATCGGCGACCGCGTTAAATTTGCTCGCACCTATACATTCTACGTCCAATGAACATATCCATCAATCTCTCCGCTGTCAGCAACCTCGGTTGCGTCCGCTCTAACAACGAAGACATGGCCCTCATCACTGGCACCATCCTTCGCGATAATGAATACTCCGCCCGCTTCAAAATCAACGACTCCAGCCGCTTCACTGCTATCGTCGCTGACGGCATGGGCGGCTACGGCGGTGGCGAAATCGCCTCCGAAATGGCTATTCGCGCTTTCGACCAATTCATCTTAAACCTTCCCCCCGACCTCGACAACATTCAAATACTGCGCGAAATCAACGACTGGTTCGACTCTACTCACAACCTCATCTGCGCCGAACAAACCAAACCCGGCCTCGCCAACATGGGCTGCACTTTCACCGGTATTTTCTCATACCAAGGACACCTGTATATGCTCAACTCCGGCGACTCCCGCGTGTACCGCCTCCGAGGCGACATCCTCAAACAACTCTCAACCGACCACTCCGAACGCGAACGCCTCAAAAACCCCGACATACCTTCCAACCTCATCTACAACGCCCTCGGCGTTCCTAACGCTTTCATCGACAAAACTCTCCTCGACTCGGACTTCCCTCCATGCGACGGCGACATATATATAATATGTTCCGACGGTCTCTCCGATATGTGTCCCGACTCAACCATTGAGCAAATCACTTCCCAATTCGGACATGCCGCTGCCAAGCCTCTCCTCGAGGCTGCTCTTAACGCCGGCGGTCGCGACAACTGCACCATCATAACCTTCCAAATCAAAATCGAAGAACAAATCCTACAGCCCGAGCCAAGCCAAGAGCAACTACCATCAACTCAGCCGATTTCCGAGCCCGAACCTCAAGCCGAACCCCTCGCACTGCAAGACCAACAACCGGAAATCGCTTTCAACATCGACGACTACCCCTCTCCCGAGCATTTCGACAACGCACCTGCCGACCAAGAACCACAAACTGTCGCCACCCCGCCTTCTATCGACCCCGAACTCGTCATCGGCTCTCAGCCCGAGCAAGAACCCCAACCTCAGCCCGAGCAAGAACCAACCTTCGAACCCACAGAAGACCAATCGCTCGACGTACAACACAAGCCAAACTCTCCCTCTTGGCGATCCGTTTTCGACTCCGCAGGCAAAAAAATCAGCGAAATACTTGGCCAATCCAAAAAAAAGTCGTAAATTTGCAAGCCATTACCCATAAAGCGCCTTACCAGCGCCCTCAATCAATTGATAATTAGATTATAACGTTATAACAATGAAAAAAGGCATCCATCCCGAAAATTATCGCAAGGTTGCATTCAAAGACATGTCTAACGACCAAGTCTTTATCACCCGCTCCACTATCGCAACTCGCGAAACTATCACCATCGACGGCGAAGAATACCCCCTGGTTAAACTCGAAATCACCAGCGCTTCTCACCCCTTCTTCACCGGCAAACAAAAACTCGTCGACACAGCCGGCCGCGTCGACAAGTTCATGAGCCGTTACGGCAACCGCGGTAAAAAATAATACCCATACAAAAATACCACAGCGCGCGAGCAGTCTCCTGCCCGCGCGCTGTCTTTCTCTACACACATGGTTCGGCGCAGCAAAACCACACCCTCGCCCTCCTTGGGTCCTGTGGAGAGACGGTAGCCGAGCGGCGCGGTAGCGCCGCCCCGGGTTCGGTGCAGCGAAGCGCCCCGCCGCCAGCGCCCACGGTGAGGTTCGGTGGCGAGGCGGCAGCCGAGCGGCGCGGTAGCGCCCCATGCAAAGCGCCGGCACCGCAAAAAAACTACACAATAGAAAATTTTTTGTGCAAAAATGTTGTATCTCACAAAAAATTCAGTATATTTGCAGTCGGAAACTTTCGCACCCTTTTGCGGTGCCTAACCAAAAGAAAATTATTGACTAACCTAACAACCTGAAACGAATGGCAAAAGTTGCAGGAGCAGTCACAATCAACAGCGTCCAATGCAAAGGATGCGAATTGTGCGTAGTAGCATGTCCTACCGACGTGCTCAAGCTCCAACCCGAAGAAGTTAACGACCGTGGGTATCACTTCGCATTCACGGCCAATCCCGACGCCTGCATAGGCTGCGCTTCATGCGCCACGGTTTGCCCCGATGCTTGCATCGAGGTCTATCGAGTTGTAAACAAATCCTAAAGCCCCTACGACTATGGAAGAAGATGTAAAATTGATGAAGGGCAATGAAGCCCTCGCTCACGCCGCTATACGTTACGGCGCCGACGGATACTTTGGTTATCCTATCACTCCCCAGTCGGAGGTACTCGAAACTCTCGAAGAACAAATGCCTTGGGAAACCACCGGCATGGTCGTCCTCCAAGCCGAAAGTGAAGTCTCATCCATCAACATGGTCTACGGCGGTGCCGCTTCCGGCAAGGCCGTCATGACTTCATCATCATCCCCCGGCATCTCCCTGATGCAAGAAGGCATCAGTTACCTCGCCGCTTCCGACGTCCCCGCTCTCGTTGTCAACGTAATGCGCGGCGGCCCCGGTCTCGGCACAATCCAACCATCACAAGCCGACTACTTCCAAGCCACAAAAGGCGGCGGACACGGCGACTACCACATGATTGTCCTCGCTCCTGCCACCGTACAAGAAATGGCCGACTTCGTCACCCTCGGCTTCGACCTCGCTTTCAAATACCGCTGCGTGTCGATGATTCTCGCCGACGGTATCGTGGGACAAATGATGGAAAAAGTTGTCCTCCCACCCCAACGCCCGCGCCGCACCGACGAAGAAATCCGTCAACAATGCCCCTGGGCAATCACCGGCAAACACGGTCGCAAACATCGCAACATCTGCACTTCTCTCGAAATGGAATCTCCCAAAATGGAAGAAAACAACCTCCGCTTCCAGGCCGTGTACGATGAAATCGCTCGCAACGAAGTCCGCTTCGAACAGTATTACACCGAAGATGCCGAATACGTTATCGTGGCCTTCGGCACCGTGGCCCGCATCTGCCTCAAAGCCATCGAAGAAGCTCGCGAAGCTGGCCTCAAAATCGGCCTCGTCCGTCCCATCACACTATGGCCATTCCCCAAACAAGTACTCGCCGACCTGGCCAAACGCGTCAAAGGCATGTTAGTGGTTGAACTCAACGCCGGTCAAATGATCGAAGACGTCCAACTCGCCGTAAACTGCTCAATCCCCGTTTACCACTTCGGCCGCATGGGCGGTATGATTCCCAACCCCACCGAAGTACTCGATGCCCTCAAACTTCACTTCAACGACATTAAATGACTCAGGCCATGAAACCGGAAGAAATCATCAAAGACGAAAATAAAATCTACGCTCGTCCGCGCTTGCTCGACCTGCGCCATACTCACTACTGCCCCGGATGCTCCCACGGCGTAGTTCACCGCATCATCGCCGAACTCCTCGACGAGATGGGTCTCGAAGACAAATCAATGGGCGTCGCCCCCGTAGGTTGCGCCGTATTCGCTTACAACTACATCGACGTCGACTGGGTTGAAGCAGCCCACGGTCGCGCTCCCGCAGTTGCAACCGCCCTACACCGCCTACACCCCGATCACCTCGTATTCACATACCAAGGCGACGGCGATATGGCCGCTATCGGCACCGCCGAATCAATCCACGCTGCCAACCGCGGCGAAAACATCGCCATGATTTTTATCAACAACGGCATATACGGCATGACCGGCGGTCAAATGGCCCCCACCACCCTCCTCGGCATGAAAACCGCCACCACACCCTACGGCCGCCGCGCCGACCTCAACGGCTACCCCCTGCGCATCACCGAACTCATGGCTCAACTCGATGGCACATGCTACGTAACCCGCCAAGCAGTCCACACCCCTGCCGCAGTCCGCAAAGCAAAAGCCGCCATCAAAAAAGCATTCGAAAACGCACTCGCAGGCAAAGGCACTTCAATCGTTGAAGTAGTTTCAACCTGCAACTCCGGCTGGAAAATGTCTCCCGCCAAATCCAACGAATGGATGGTACAACACATGTTTGAACGTTACCCATTAGGCGACCTTAAAAACGTATAACAATGAAAGAAGAAATTATTATAGCCGGTTTCGGCGGACAAGGCGTCCTCTCCATGGGTAAAATCCTCGCCTACGCCGGCCTGATGAACAACCTCGAAGTCACTTGGATGCCAGCTTACGGCCCCGAACAACGCGGCGGCACCGCCAACGTCACCGTCATCCTCTCCGACAAAGCAATCTCATCACCTGTGCTCGACTCATTCGACACCGCCGTTGTGCTCAACCAACAATCACTCGACAAATTCGAATCCAAAGTTAAACCCGGAGGCACCCTCCTCTACGACCCCAACGGCATCCACCACCTCCCTACCCGCACCGACATCACCGTAAAAGCAGTCGACGCAATGGGAGCCGCCATCGAACTCAAAAACTCCAAAACCTACAACATGATCCTCCTCGGCGCACTCCTCGCAATGCGCCCAGTGGTCGACACCGAAGCCGTGGTAAAAGCGCTCCGCAAAACACTCCCCGAACGCCACCACCACCTCATCCCACTCAACGAGCAAGCCATCGAAAAAGGCCGCTCCTTAGTACAATAACCATCCCCACCCAATACCAAGCCTGCCGCCACCAGCGGCAGGCTTTTTCACACCCCGCCCCCGCCCCGTCCGCCGGGTTCTGCGCAGCGAAGCGCCCGACGAAGGCTCGGCGCAGCGAAGCGCCCCGCCGCAGTTGAGTCCTGTGGTGAGGCGGAAGCCGAACTGCCCTGCACCGCCCCGCCGCCCTCCACTTTTGCAAAAAATTGGCGAAATATTTGCACTTCTCGCTGAAAATCACTAACTTTGCAGTCCGATTATGTCCATAATATAATCATCTGCCCGACGGGGCGAGGCGCTTTTGGCCGAGCGTCCCTCCTCTTACGGCGTTTTAACAACCTATTAATCAATTAAATAAAGTGGATACTTTAAGTTACAAAACCATTTCCCCCAACGCTCAAAGCGTTCAAAGCGAATGGGTGCTCATCGATGCCACCGACGTGCCCCTGGGCCGTCTCTGCTCCGTCGTTGCCAAAATCCTCCGCGGCAAGCACAAACCCACCTACTCGCCCCACGTTCTATGCGGCGACAACGTTGTTATCATCAACGCTGAAAAAGTTGCCCTCACCGGCAAAAAATTCACCGACCGCATCTACCTCAACTTCACCGGTTATCCCGGCGGTCAACGCGAGCTCACCCCCGAAGTGCTCATGAAAAAATCCTTCAACAAGCACCTCCGTCCCGGCATGCACCCCCTCTTCCTCCGCGTGCTCAAAGGTATGCTCCCCAAAAACCGCATCGGTCGTCGCATCCTCGAAAACGTGCACGTTTACAACGGTCCCTCGCACCCCCACGAGGCTCAAGCACCCAAAGCTATTGACATCAACAAACTGAAATAATCGAACGTATGGAAACAGTAAATGCAGTAGGCCGTCGTAAAGCCGCCGTGGCTCGCGTAATCCTCAAAGAAGGTAACGGCACCATCACCATCAACCACCGTCCCCTGGAAGTGTACTTCCCCTCGTCGATTCTTCAGTTCATCGTGAAGCAACCCCTCACCACTCTCGACGTCGTTGAAAAATACGACATCCAAGTCAACCTCGACGGTGGCGGCTTCAAAGGCCAAGCCGAAGCACTTCGCCTCGGCATCGCTCGCGCTCTGGTTAAAGTTAACCCCGACGACAAGGCCGCTCTCCGCCGCGCCGGCTTCATGACCCGCGACCCTCGCGCCGTAGAACGCAAGAAACCCGGTCAACCCAAAGCTCGCAAGCGCTTCCAATTCAGCAAACGTTAATCTATTACTTTATTATTTATACGTTTGCCGCTGCTTAGTTGCAGCACATCGAGTTTAGTATCTAAATCGCCGGGATGGACACATTCCCTACCCGTCGATTGAAAACAAAAGAATGTAAACCCCAATTACTACAAAATGTCAACTCCCACTTTTGATCAGCTCCTCGAAGCCGGTTGCCACTTCGGCCACCTCAAACGCAAATGGAACCCCGCTATGGCTCCCTACATCTTCATGGAGCGCAATGGTATCCACATCATTGATTTATACAAAACCGCTGCCAAAATCGATGAAGCAGCTGCTGCTCTGAAGAGCATCGCCAAAGCCGGCAAAAAAGTACTCTTCGTTGCTACCAAAAAACAGGCCAAACAAGTCATCGCCGACCTCGCCACAAGCGTTAACATGCCTTACGTAATCGAACGCTGGCCCGGCGGCATGCTCACCAACTTCCCCACAATACGCAAAGCCGTCAAAAAAATGACCGCCATCGACAAAATGGCCAAAGACGGCACTTTCGACAACCTCTCCAAGCGCGAACGCCTCCAAATCACTCGCCAACGCGCCAAATTGGAAAAAACCCTCGGCTCCATCGCCGACCTCAACCGTCTGCCCTCTGCTCTCTTCGTTGTTGACGTAATGAAAGAACACATCGCCGTAGCCGAAGCAAACCGTCTCGGTATCCCCGTGTTCGCTATGGTCGACACCAACTCCAACCCCAACAACGTTGACTTCGTTATCCCCGCTAACGACGACGCTTCCAAGAGCATCGAACTCATCGTCGGCACACTCGTTGCTGCCATGAACGAAGGCCTCGAAGAACGCAAAGCAGAAAAAATCGACACCGTTGCCGCAGGTGAAGCAGAAGGCGAAGCTCCCGCTGCTCCCAAACGCGAACGCCGTCGCGTTCGTCGTGCCGACGCTACACCCGAAGCTACCACTGAAGCTCCCGCTGCTGAAGAAGCTCCCGCAGCCGAATAATTTATCGTTAAACCATCAAAAATTTACTACAATATGGCAGTAACAATGGCAGAAATCACCAAACTGCGCCACCTCACTTCGGCCGGTTTGATGGACTGCAAAAAAGCCCTCGCTGAAACCGACGGCGACATCGAAAAAGCCGTTGAAATCCTCCGCAAAAAAGGTCAAGCCGTTGCAGCTAAACGCGAAGACCGAACCGCCGCCGAAGGCTGCGTCCTCGCTAAAAACGACGGCTCCTTCGCCGCTGTAATCGCTCTCAACTGCGAAACCGACTTCGTGGCCAAAAACGAAGGCTTCGTCGCCCTCACTCGCCAACTCCTCGACCTCGCTGTCGCCAACCATTGCAAATCCCTCGACGAACTCAAAGCTCTCACCGTCGACGGCCGCACCGTTGCCGACCTCGTTACCGAAGAATCAGGCAAAACCGGCGAAAAAACCGAAATCTCCGCTTACGAATTCATTGAAGCACCTTCAACCACATCCTACAACCACCTCGGCAACAAGCTCGCTACTATCGCCGGCTTCAACCTCGAAAGTGTTGACTACCAAGTAGGTCGCGACGTGGCTATGCAAATCGCTTCCATGAACCCAGTGGCTGTTGACCGCGAAAGCGTGCCCCAAGCCACCATCGATTCCGAACTCTCCGTCGCTATAGAAAAAACCAAAGAAGAACAAGTGAAGAAAGCCGTTGAAGCCGCCCTCAAAAAAGCCGGTCTCAACCCCAACCTGCTCGACAGCGAAGACCACATCGCTTCCAACATCGCCAAAGGTTGGCTCACCGAAGACGAAGCCGCTAAAGCACGCGAAATCATCGCTGAAACCAGCGCCGCCAAAGCCGCTAACCTCCCCGAGCAAATGATTCAAAACATCGCTCAAGGTCGTCTCAACAAATTCTTCAAAGAAGGCTGCTTGATGGAACAAGAATTCATCAAAGACGGTAACCTTACCATCGGCAAATACCTCGAAGCCGCTCAAAAAGGCCTCCGTTGCACCATCTTCAAACGCGTAAACCTCAACGCCGACTAATTCACATACTCCATACCAAAAAAGCGCGCCACTTGGCGCGCTTTTTTTTATCCCATCCTC
>SFNM01000139.1 GCA_004552725.1 Bacteroidales bacterium
CAAAGTAGAATCCGCCTTTCTGAAAGATAACACTGAGGTTTACAATCTGTCTTTCCAAACCGAAAAGTCGCTCAAAATCAAAATTGAGGTCGATACAAATCCTCCAATGGGATTTGCCACAGAACCGCAGTTACTTCTTCAGCCATACTCGCTTTTTGTTAATTGCTTTACTCTACCCAATCTATTTGCCGGCAAGATGCACGCGCTTATCTTCCGCCAATGGGGCAATCGCATCAAAGGCCGCGATTGGTATGACTTTGAATGGTACGTGCGAAATCAAGTACCACTTGATTTCGAGCACTTTTGCATGCGTGCCAAGGATTTTAACGGCATAGAGTTGAACAAAGATGATTTCTACCAGTTGCTACAGTCACGATTGCAGCAGGCTGATATGAATTTGGTAAAGCAGGACGTAATGCCGTTTCTACACAATCCTCAAGAAACGACTATATGGACAAACGACTATTTCCTACAACTTGCAAAATTGATACGATTCACAAAGTGATATTCTTACGTGAAATTTTAAAGATACAGCGCAGAGCACGGCTTCATTGCTACGCTCTGCGCTGTATCTTTAAGGGAATGGATTAGTTATGGAAAGTGAGGGAGCCGTTGCTGTCGGTGTCGATTACGATTGGGCGCTCGGAGGTGACTGCGCCGGCGATGATGTCGCGCGACAGACGGTTGAGCACCATGCGGTGAATGGCTCGTTTCACAGGGCGTGCACCGAATTCGGGGTCGAAGCCTTCATCGGCCAAGCGGCTCACGGCTGCGTCGGTTGCCGTAAGTTCGATGCCGGACGATTGGCGCAACATCCGTTGCACGGTAGCGATTTGCAAGCGTACAATCTCCTCGATTTGGGTGCGATTGAGCGGAGTGAACATGATTATCTCATCGATACGATTGAGGAACTCGGGGCGGATGCTTTGTTTTAGCATTTCCAACACGGATGCCTTGGTTTGTTCCACCACCCGGTCGCGGTTGGCCTCGGTGAGATGCTCAAAGTTCTCGCGGATGAGTTGCGAGCCCATATTCGAGGTCATAATGATGATAGTGTTCTTGAAGTTGACGTTACGGCCTTTATTATCAGTAAGTCTGCCATCATCAAGCACTTGCAGCAGGATGTTGAACACATCAGGATGCGCTTTTTCTATCTCGTCGAAAAGTACCACGGAGTAGGGTTTGCGTCGCACGGCCTCGGTGAGTTGACCGCCTTCGTCGTAGCCAACATATCCCGGAGGCGCGCCGACCAAACGCGACACGGAGTGCTTCTCCTGATACTCGCTCATGTCGATACGAGTCATCATATTCTCATCGTCGAAGAGGTATTCGGCCAACGCTTTGGCCAATTCCGTCTTACCCACACCGGTGGTGCCTAAGAAGATGAACGATCCGATAGGACGTTTGGGGTCGTTCAAGCCCGCACGCGAGCGCCGCACGGCATCGGCGATTGCCGAAATGGCTTCGTCTTGACCTACCACGCGCTTGTGGAGTTCCTCTTCGAGGTGGAGCAATTTCTCCTTCTCGCCTTTTACCATCTTCGAAACCGGAATACCGGTCCAACGCGACACAATGTCGGCAATATCTTCGGCATCGACCTCTTCCTTAATCAACGCTTTGTCGCCTTGCATATCGTGCAGACGGGTTTGAATTTGCTCATTCTCCATCTGCTTGTTGCGGATGCGCGAATATCGGATTTCGCTCACCAAAGCGTAGTTGCCTTCGCGTTCGGCTCGTTCCGCTTCGAAGTTGAGGTGTTCGATGTCGATTTTGTTTTGCTGAATTTTCTCGATAAGTTCTTTTTCAGCACGCCATTTGGCAGTGAGACTCTTCTCCTGCTCGCGCATTGAAGCGATTTCGCGCTCAATTTGAGCCACACGTTCATCTTGACCTTCGCGCTTGATTGCTTCGCGTTCTATCTCTTTCTGAGTGATAGCGCGTTGCAACTCGTCGATGCTTTGCGGCACCGAGTTGATTTCCAACTTCAGTTTAGCAGCCGCTTCATCAATCAAGTCGATGGCCTTATCGGGCAAGAAACGGTCGGTAATATAGCGCTCCGACAGTTGTACTGCCGCCACGATTGCTTCATCACGCACACGCACTTTGTGATGGTTTTCGTAGCGCTCTTTCAGACCACGCAAGATAGCGATTGCCGAAGCTTCGTCTGGCTCGTCGATCATCACCTTTTGGAAGCGGCGTTCCAGCGCTTTATCTTTTTCGAAGTATTTTTGATACTCATCAAGTGTGGTGGCGCCGATGCTGCGCAAATCGCCACGTGCCAAGGCCGGCTTTAAGATATTGGCGGCATCCATGGCGCCTTCGCCCTTGCCGGCCCCAACGAGGGTGTGGATTTCATCAATAAACAGAATGATTTCGCCGTCGCTACCGGTCACCTCATTCACTATCGATTTCAGACGCTCCTCAAATTCGCCTTTGTACTTGGCACCGGCTACCAGCGCACCCATATCAAGCGAGAAAATCTGTTTCGAACGCAAGTTCTCGGGCACGTCGCCGCGCACGATACGTTGCGCCAAACCTTCGGCGATAGCGGTTTTACCTACACCCGGTTCGCCTATCAGCATAGGATTGTTTTTGGTGCGTCGGCTCAATATCTGAAGCACACGACGGATTTCATCGTCTCGACCGATTACCGGGTCGAGTTTGCCGTTGCGTGCACGCTCATTCAGATTGATTGCATATTTCGACAACGCATTATAAGTGTCCTCAGCGCTGGCGCTCGTGGCCTTGTTGCCGCGACGCAACTCGTCGACGGCGGCACGCAATTCGTCAGCGCCCACGCCTGCGTCTTTCAGTATCTTAGATGCTGAAGAATTTACCTCGAAGATAGCCATTAGCAATGCTTCGAGTGTCACATACTCATCTCCCATCTTGGAGGTGATGTCAATGGCTCGTTGCAGCACATCGTTCGACTCGCGACTCAGGAAAGGCTCGCTGCCACTCACTTTGGGCAACGCCTTGAGCTCTCGGTCGATTGCTGCATCTACAGCCGCCGGATTAGCGCCCACTTTTTGGAATAGGAACTTCACCAACGACTCGTCTTTGTCGATTACACCGCGTAGCAATGCTACCGGCTCTATCGACTGGCTCCCGGCAGCGCGGGTCACTTCCACGGCCCGCTGCACAGCCTCTTGCGATTTGATTGTGAAATTGTTGAAATTCATACTATTGTTAACCTTTCATTTTTTAGTCATTACAACTGAATTTCAACAATACCCGTGCCAAAGGCCCGGTCGTGCCATTATGTCACAGATTAGTGACAATTTGGCTCTATTCCTTGCCCTGCTTTACGCGTCGATTACGCCACACAATCAGGCCGTTAGCCACGGCTATACACGCCAACGACAGTGTTAAATGGTCGTTGTTTTCAGCCGATGAACGCATCATTGAGCGCACCAAAAAATACACCCCGGCGCAAAGAAGCACCATCGCCACCACAATTATTAGCACATTAGTTTTCATAGCAAATAATTTGATTACACTTTATTGCTGTCCGGTAAAACTTAGAAGGACACAGAATATCTGTCCGAAGTCCCTTAAAACCAGGCTCCGGACTTTCTTTTTCAAAAAGTAAGCCCCCCT
>SFNM01000041.1 GCA_004552725.1 Bacteroidales bacterium
CGACAAACCAACACAGGTTATCGCGCATCACAACAGACACATCAGCATCAGAGTGTACATACGCGCCTTCAACCGATTTAAAGCCGGCCTCTTCCAACGAGTTTTTCAACGCTCCTTCATCGAGAATGGAACTAACACAAACATTCGAATTACTACCGGAGTATCCTACTGCCAAAATCCAATCACTATCATAGCCGTCGATCGACAAAACTTTTTCAATCACATTTGAGAAATCCTCACTGAAGTCTTGGATGTCGGCCGGCAGTTCGCCATCTTTCACTTCCAACGACTCCTCAATAGCATCAAGCGAGAAGAATACGGCCATTTTTGCATCATCTCCAATCAGTGAAGTAAGGTCTGAGGGAGTCTTGGTAGAACAGCCGAATGCAAGCAAAACGCAAGCAACTACACACATATAGCCGGCTAAGGCGGTTAATTTCCGTTTCATTTTTCTAATATTTTAGGGTTTTTCAGCCAAAAGCAGGTTTTTTACTTCGCAAAGATACGAATTATTCGTGAATTTTGCTAATAATTCATTTTTTTTTATTAACTTTGCCGATACCTATCTAACATAATTCAAACTGTACTATGGAATTCTTATCTCAAAGAGTAAATTCATTGGCCGTGTCGCAAACCCTGGCCATGTCGCAAAAAAGCACTGAGTTGCGCGCCCAAGGCGTGGACGTTATCAACCTGTCGGTTGGCGAACCCGATTTCCACACCCCTAAACACATCAAAGACGCTGCTGCCCGTGCTATCGATGAGAATTTCACTTTCTACTCACCGGTGCCGGGCTATCTGTCGCTCCGCAAAGCCATCTGCGAAAAACTCCGCAAAGAAAACAGGCTCACTTTCGCGCCCGAACAAATCGTAGTGTCGACCGGCGCCAAACAAGCCTTGTGCAACGTAATCCTTTCCACCATCAACCCCGGCGACGAAGTTATCATCCCCACCCCGGCATGGGTTAGTTATGTGGAAATGGTGAAATTAGCCGAAGGCATCACCGTCGACGTGCCCGCCGGCATCGACAATAACTTCAAAATCACCCCGGCGCAACTCGAAGCCGCCATCACCGAGCGCACTCGCATGATTTTACTGTGCTCGCCTTCGAACCCCACCGGCAGCGTTTATACCAAAGACGAACTCCAAGCGCTCGTAAACGTATTGGCTCGCCATCCTCAAATCATCGTCCTCAGCGATGAAATCTACGAGCATATCAACTACACCGGTTCGTTCACCTCGCTCGGTTCTTTCCCCGAAATCGCCGACCGCACCGTCATCATCAACGGCGTGTCGAAAGCATACGCTATGACCGGATGGCGTATCGGCTATTGCGCCGCTCCTTTAGCCATCGCTAAAGCCTGCTCCAAACTCCAAGGCCAATACACCTCCGGCACTTGCTCCATCGCACAAAAAGCCGCTGAAGAAGCATACACCGGTCCGCAAGATTGCATAGCCGAAATGCGCGAAGCATTCCGTCGTCGCCGCGATTTGGTAGTGGAACTTGCCTCCAAAATCCCCGGCTTCAAAGTCAACGAACCCCAAGGCGCTTTCTACCTCTTCCCCGAAGTATCCGCGCTGATGGGCAAACGTTGCGGCGACCGCGTAATCAACACCTCTGCCGACTTAGCCATGTACCTGTTGGAAGAAGGACACGTAGCAACTGTTGACGGCGGCGCTTTCTGCGCTCCCGGATACATCCGCTTCAGTTACGCCACCTCCGACGACAACCTCCGCGAAGCCATGCGCCGCATTGCCGAAGCCGTCGCTCGCCTGCATTAATCAACATAAACATATCTACCGACCGAGAGCCTCAGCCCGTGGCTCTCGGTCGGTTGCAATACCACAAAATGAGTCAACAAGTCAAAGGATATGCGCTCGGCGCAGTGGCTGCCGCCACATACGGCATGAACCCGCTTTTTGCGTTGCCACTCTACGGCATTGGCATGGAGGCGGATTCGGTGTTGCTGTTTCGCTACATCTTCGGCATCATCGCCTTGGCTGTGATGTTGAAAATGCGTGGCCACAATTTTGCCATTGAACGTCGCGACATCATACCATTGGCCGCATTGGGATTGCTGTTCTCGCTGTCGTCGCTCACTCTTTTCGAGAGTTACAACTATATGGATGCCGGCATTGCCTCTACCATCCTTTTTGTATATCCACTGATGGTGGCCGGCATCATGGCTTGTTTATTCGGCGAGCGCATCACTTGGCTCACCGTGGTGTGCCTTGCCGGCGCTCTGGGAGGCATCGCTCTATTATACCAAGGCGACAGCGGCGCCATGCTTTCCCTCACCGGCACCGCTTTGGTACTCGCTTCCGCGTTATCATACGCCATCTATATCGTGGGTGTAAATCGTAGCCGTCTAAGCACTATGCCTACACTCAAAATCACATTCTACGTACTTTTGTTCGGAAGCCTGCTGTTTGTGGTGCGCACAACTTGTCTGAGCGGAATACAAGTACCTCCGGCCGAGAAATGGTATATGTGGGGATGCTTGCTCGCCCTCGGCCTACTGCCCACAGCCGTATCGCTAATTTGCACCACTGCCGCCATCCAGTACGTAGGCTCCACGCCCACCGCCATTCTCGGCGCGCTCGAACCGGCCACCGCAGTACTCTTCGGAGTGACCATCTTCGGCGAAGCCCTCACCCTGCGCTTAGCCATAGGCCTACTGCTCATAATCGGTGCCGTGACGCTAATGGTAGCCGCCCCCGGCCTGCCACCACTGCTGATGCGCCTCCGCAAAATGTTCCCCCGCCACCGGCGGTAAGCCCTTCTCAACAATCTAATTTCAGCCGCGACGGCAAGGTAAATGTTAAAATTCGAGGCAAAAATATCTTTTATTTGTCTGCGAACGACCTTTTTTATGCCTTCGCAGACAAATAAAAGGCGTTTCTAAAAGCACATAAAAGCCAATATCCTAAATATCAATAGGTTATCCGCCGGAATAAGATATTTGAAACGATAATAGTATATTTATCATGCTTTCAACCCAACTTGTTCATATTTAAATTATGTTAATTCATAAATCTCAGCTCATTCTATCGTTTTGGATAATATGTTTACGTTATACGTTAAATAAATCATTTAGTGCATCATCTGTGAATGATGATTGCTGACGGGATGTTGCGCGTTTGAAAAAAATTTGCTAACTTTGCAGTTTGATAGGAGGGCATTTTGTTGTTTCTCCGCTTTTTGACTTTAAGTAATACCGATAATGGCTCAAATTAAAATAGCCGGCATCATGCGTGCCGGAGCCTTCTCTCCCAACCACATAGGCAATGATGCCGCCATCCTCAACATGGTGGCCGAGCAATTGCGCAAACGTAGTTGCGAGGTCAACATATACTCTGAGGAACAGTTCCTCTCCGGCGCTGTCAGCGAGAATATCATCCTCAGTATGTGCCGCGAACGCGAGTCCTACCTACGCCTTCAACAACTTGAAGACAACGGCGCTTTGGTTATCAACTCGGGCTACGGCGTGGAAAACTGCGTACGCGAGCGCCTCACTCGCATCATGATGAGCCGCTCTATTCCATACCCCGACTCGCTGATTGTCGACACCGACGAAGTGGTGAAAAACAAACTTGCCGACGCCGGCATCTCCGCTTGCTGGATTAAGCGCGGCGAAAGCCACACCAAGCACCACGAAGACGTGACATACGCTCGCCACCCACAAGAAGCACAAGAAATGCTCCAAGAATTTTTCCTTCGAGGCATCAAACGCGCTGTAATCAACCGCCACCAACCGGGCGACTTGGTTAAATTCTATGGTGTGCGCGGCACATCGTTCTTCCATTGGTTCTATCCCTTCGACAACGACCATTCCAAATATGGCAAAGAAGCCATCAATGGTCCAAGCCACAATTTACCATTCAATGTCGAAAGTCTCAAAGCCGACTGCGCCAAAGCCGCCGATATTCTCGACGTGCAAGTGTATGGAGGCGACTGCATTGTAGCCGAAGACGGCACTTACAAAATCATCGACTTCAACGACTGGCCCTCATTTGCACCCTGTCGCGCCGAAGCAGCCATCGTTATCGCTCGAATGGTTATGAACCAAATCAAAAATCGCCGCTAACATGACTGCTAACAACCAACATTTTCCTATCATTCCGCGGCTGATTGCCACCTCGTTCGGTTGCGGATACTGGCCCTGGGGACCCGGCACCATGGGTGCCATTGGCGGTGTAGCCGTTTGGCTTGCAGCGCTTTTCTTTTGCCAAACAGCGCTCTCCTTGCTAATCACCACTCTCGTTCTCATCATTATTTTCACGATTTTAGGCGTTTGGTCGGCTTCAATTGCTGAAAATTATTGGGGACCCGATCCATCACGAGTTGTTATGGACGAAACCGTGGGACAATGGATCAACATGCTACCCTTAGCCATATTTGCCGGAAAGCCTGACGTATGGAGCAATTCTGCAATGTGGGTTGCCACATCCGCTTCGCTCATCCTTTTCCGTTTCTTCGATATTGTTAAACCAATGGGTGTACGCGCGTGCGAAAAACTGCCTCGCGGCTATGGCATTATGGCCGACGATATTCTTGCAGGCATTTACGGCGCTATTATCCTACAAATTTTGCTTATGCTAATATGAAGACACCCAAATCATTATCCAAAATAGGCAATAAAGTAGTGAACGGCGGCGGATGGTTCACATTCATCCGCTCTTCAATCTCGTCGCAAATTGCTTCGTGGATTGATATGGGCACCTCGTTTGTGTTCTTCGCATTCGTGTTTGCCGCGCTCGACCCATTCTATCGCTCCAACCTCTCAGTGGCCGTTGGCGCTGTCGTTGGCGGCATTGTCAACTGCTGTATCAACTACCGCTTTACCTTCCATGCTAAAGGTCAATCGGTGCAAGCCGTAGCCGTAAAATATTTCATGGTATGGGTTGGTTCATTATTATTAAATATGTATGGCACTACAGGCGTTGCCACCCTCCTCAGCAAATGGGATTGGCTCCTGTCGATTGGCTTCAAGCCCGACGGCATTTTCGCAGCCGCTCGCTTGTTCGCCTCTTTGGTCGTGTCGTTGGCATGGAACTTCGTGCTCCAACGCAATTTCGTGTATCGACCCTCGAATTTCGACAAATACGCTATCACTTTTGTAAACTTCTTCATTCCAAAACATCGTAAACAGTCTGAAAATCATTAATATATGGCAACACAAAGCACTTTCAAAAAATGCCGCGACGGTTTGCAGCAAGCCATCTATGCCGTCATCAATCCTTTTGTACACTTCATGATTCGCATCGGAATCACACCTAATATCGTCACCACTATCGGTCTGCTCGGCAACCTTGCCGCCGCTGTGATTTTTGGCTATGCCGGTTACATCTGTACCGATGGCCAATTCTCCCAATGGTGGCTCATCACCCTTGCCGGCGCAGTAATCATCTTGTTCTCATTGTTTGATATGCTCGACGGACAAGTGGCTCGTCTTGGCAACATGGTCAGCCGCTTCGGTGCACTTTACGACTCCGTGCTCGACCGCTATTGCGAATTGTTCACCGTCGGTGGCATCGCATATTTTATGTTTGCCTCGGGCTACAAAATCTCCGCCTTCATCGCTTTCTTGGCCATGGTCGGCTCGGTAATGGTGAGTTACGTTCGTGCTCGCGCCGAAGGCCTCGATATTGAATGTAAAGTAGGATTTATGCAACGTCCCGAACGAGTGGTCGTTACTTCCGTGGCCGCTCTCGCTGCCGGTATCTGCGGCCAATGCGAAGTGTCGTTCGACCCCATGTATATCCTCACCACCGCGATGACCATTATCGCCGTATTTGCCAATATCACAGCATTTGCCCGCGTGGCCCACTGCAAACGCGAACTAACTAAATGAAGCAGCCACTATTCCCCGCTCATCCTTTAAGCCACAATCTTTGGATTGTGCTTGGCTTGGTGGTGTGGCTCTCTGTCACAGCTTGGGGTATCGGGTTTCGACCGGAGCACACCTTCTTGGGCATCCTTATCGCCGCTATGTTTGCCGCCACGAACTCTACACGCCGACTGGTGGTAGCCTTGTTGCCGTTCTTCATCTTCGGCATCAGTTACGATTGGATGAACCTGTTACCCAACTACGAAGTCAACCCCGTAGACATTCGCGGCCTATATGAGAATGAAAAATCCCTATTCGGCATCTCCACTGCAGCCGGAATAGTTACCCCCAACGAATTCTTTGCCGTCCACAATTGTCCTACTATGGATTTCTTGGCCGGTTTTTTCTACCTTTGCTGGGTGCCGGTGCCTATCCTATTCGGAATTTACCTATATTTCAATGGTCAACGTAGCGAATACCTCCATTTTGCTATCGTTTTCCTGCTGGTCAACCTCCTCGGCTTCGCCGGATACTACATTCACCCGGCCGCACCGCCATGGTATGTAGCATCACACGGCTTCGACTTCATTGCCGGTACACACGGCGAGACTGCCGGACTCGGACGCTTTGACTCCATGACCGGCCTATCAATTTTCAACGGACTATACGCTCGCAATGCCAACGTGTTCGCCGCCATGCCTTCGCTCCACTCGGCCTACATGCTCATAGCGTTCTTCTACACCTTGCGCGCTCGCACTCCTATGTGGATAAAAATCACCGCAGCCGTAATATGCCTCGGCATCTGGTTCACAGCAGTCTATTCGTCGCACCACTACATCCTCGACGTACTGGGCGGCATCGGCGTCACCATCCTCGGCTACCTGCTGTTTGAATACGGCCTGATGCGCATCCCCGCCTTCGGTCGCTTTATCAACCGCTACACCAATTACATCAGCTAACTCTCTCCATATCAATATGTTCGTAGACCTCAAGAAGCAATACAAAGCATCACTCAAATCGGCCGACACCGAGGAAGGCATCGACTTGGCATTCTACCGCCCTATCGGTTTCGCCTGGGCTTACCTTTTCCGCAAACTCGGCATCACACCCAATATGGTCACCATCGCCTCAATTTTCTTGGGAATTGGTGCCGGTGTGTGCTTCTTCTACGAGAAATGGTGGATTAATGTCATTGGCATCATATTATTGATTTGGGCCAACTCTTTCGATAGTGCCGATGGCCAACTCGCCCGTATGACCAAGCAATACAGCGCTTTAGGTCGTATCCTCGATGGGTTATCCGGCGACATCTGGTTCTTCGCAATATATGCTGCCATCTGCCTGCGCATCACTTTCGGCCACTACATCTTCGATGGCTGCGAATGGCTCATTTGGATTATCGCCGCCGTTGCCGGTATATGCCACGCCAAGCAAGCCGCCATGGCCGACCACTATCGCCAATTCCACCTGCTAATGGTCAACGGCAAATCCGAACTCGACGATACCGCCGAACTGCGTCAACGTCTCACTGCCCTCTCTTGGCGCAAAAACTTCTGGCGCAAAGCCACCCTCACCTTCTATACCGGCTACACCGCCAACCAAGAAGCCACCGCTCCAACCTTGCAACGCCTGCGCCGCGAACTTGCCGCTCGCTTCCCCGAAGGATTACCCTCCGAGCGCTTTCGCGCTGATTTCCGCTCAGTCAGCCTACCGCTAATGAAGTACACCAACGCTCTCACATTCAACTGGCGCACAATTTTCCTGTTCTTCTCTATCGGCGTGGGACAACCATGGCTCTACTTCGCGGCCGAAATCACCGTATTCAACATTCTCCTTATATATATGGTGCGACGCCACGAGGCAATATGCCGCCAAGCGCTCGCCGACCTTGCCTCCGGAAAATATGACAAATAATCTTTTGGCCAACGTCCGAGGTATCATATTCGACTACGGCGGCACAATCGACTCCGAAGGCGACCACTGGAGCGAAGTAATCTTCGATGCCTATCTCTCTTGCGGTTTCAACATTCCCTACCCTGACTTCCGTCGTGCTTACATCGAAGGCGAGCGCCATTTGGCTCGCAACGCGCTGGTAAAGCCATCCGACAACTTTCTCCAAGTATTGCGCCTCAAAATCGCCCGCCAATTTGAAGTGCTCAACCTCGAGCCGCACGGTGTGGAAGCCGTGGCTCAAGCCGCCGAAAGCGTGGCGCGTCGATGCGTATCTACCGCTCGGCCCATACTCGAAGCCTTCGCCGCCCGCTATCCCTTAGCATTAGTCAGCAATTTTTATGGCAATATTGAAGCCGTTCTGACCAACTACGGCATCCGACACCTCTTCAGCGCTGTGATTGAAAGCGCTGTTGTCGGTATTCGCAAGCCCGACCCTCAAATCTTTGCACTCGGTTGCCAAGCCCTCGGCTTGCAACCCTCACAAGTATTGGTAGTAGGCGACAGCATCGACAAAGATATCATTCCGGCCGCATCTCTCGGTTGCCCTACTGCTACCATACTCGGCCGACAATGGCGCGCATCCGTCGACTGTCCCCCTTCGACTAAACCAACCTCATTCAACCAAAATCAATGGGCAAACATCGAAGAAATGGCCAAAGCACTATTATAGTTTGTTAACGTAATCATACGCAAAAGTAGGTGATTTTAATTGTATTTAACTATTTAGCTATTTTATTAGCAAAATTAAACTATTTTTTACTAACATTAAGTGCTAATATTTTTTGCAATTCATAAATATTCACTACATTTGCACGCTCAAATTAGCGAAAGGTCTTTCTCGACCTTCCTTTTTATGTGAAAAAACTAATAACAAACAAATAAACATTTATTAAAAATGGCTCAATCTGTTAAGCCCGCTGAAGGCAAACTTGGTGTAATGGTCGTTGGTAACGGCGCCGTTGCTACCACTTTTATGACCGGTGTTCTCATGGCCCGCAAAGGTCTGGCAAAGCCCATCGGCTCAATGACTCAATACGACAAAATTCGCGTAGGTAAAGGTGCTGACGCTAAATACCTCCCCTACGACCAAATCGTACCTATGGCTAAATTGGACGACATCGTATTCGCTACTTGGGACGTTTACCCCGCTAACGCTTACGAATCAGCCATCAACGCTGAAGTCCTCAAAGAAAAAGACATCAACCCCGTTAAAGACGAACTCGAAGCAATCGTGCCCATGAAAGCCGCTTTCGACCACGACTACGCTAAACGTCTCGACGGCGAAAACTATATGAAAGGCGCTACACGTTGGGAAATGGTTGAAAATCTCCGTGCCGACATCCGCAACTTCAAAGCCGCCCACAACCTCAACCGCGTTGTTGTCCTCTGGGCCGCTTCAACTGAAGTTTACGTTCCCGTTGACGAAAACGTTCACTACACCCTCGCTGCTCTCGAAGCCGCTATGAAGGCCGACGACCGTCAACACATCGCGCCCTCAATGTGCTACGCTTACGCCGCTCTCTCTGAAGGCGCTCCCTTCATCATGGGCGCTCCCAACACTACCGTTGACATCCCCGCTATGTGGGAACTCAGCGAAAAAACCGGTATGCCTATCGCCGGCAAAGACTTCAAAACCGGCCAAACTCTCGTTAAATCCGGCTTCGCTCCTATCATCGGCACTCGTTGCCTCGGCCTCAGCGGTTGGTTCTCAACCAACATCCTCGGCAACCGCGACGGCCTCGTGCTCGACGAACCCGCCAACTTCCGCACCAAAGAAGTTTCCAAACTCTCTACTTTGGAATCTATCCTCGTGCCCGAAAACCAACCCGACCTCTACACCAACTACTTCCACAAAGTGCGCATCAACTACTATCCCCCGCGCAACGACAACAAGGAAGGCTGGGACAACATCGACATCTTCGGCTGGATGGGCTATCCCATGCAAATCAAGATCAACTTCCTCTGCCGCGACTCTATCCTCGCTGCTCCCTTGTGCCTTGACCTCGTTCTCCTGAGCGACCTCGCTGCTCGCGCCGGACGCCACGGCATCCAACGCTTCCTCAGCTTCTTCCTCAAGAGCCCGATGCACGACTACACTCAAAACGAAGTGCCCGTCAACCACCTCTTCCAACAATACGTAATGCTCAAAAACGCTCTCCGCGAAATGGGCGGTTACGAAGCCGACGAACCCATCGACTAATCCTAAAACCATTATACCGCAAAGCGAGGCGTGGCCGGATGGCTGCGCCTCGCTTTACTTGTACCTCAATCTGCAAATGTAAATCACCAACAAAAAAGCAGCCGGCGTTAGGTTCACAAATGTAAACTCCTAACGCCGACCGTATAGCGGGATATGGAATTAGTTTGCCACGTGGAAGCCGCGTTCAATCAATGCATTGCGAATCTGGGCAATGTGATTGTTGTCGCGAGTTTCAAGTTCGAGGCGGATAGCACAACCATTGATTTCAGCCGAGGCATTAATACGTTCGTGGGTCACAGAGATAACGTTACCGCCTTGTTCAGCCACCACGTTGAGCACACCGGAAAGTTGTCCGGGCTTATCAAAAAGGTCAATAATGAACGAGTAATTGCGTCCGCTCTTCGACAGACCGCGGGTCACCACGCGGTTGAGGGTGTTCACGTCGATGTTGCCACCGCTCACGATGCAGACCACTTTCTTGCCTTTGATAGGCAACTTATTGAACATCACAGCAGCAACCGAAACTGCTCCGGCTCCTTCCGACACGAGTTTTTGGCGCTCCATCAAAGCGAGTATTGCGGCAGCCGTTTCGTCATCGTTCACGGTGACAATTTCGTCTACATATTTCTCACAGAGTTCGTAGGTGAGATCACCCGGCTGCTTCACGGCGATGCCGTCGGCAATAGTTTGCACTGAATCGAGATGTACTTTTTGCTTCTCATGAATCGAACGCTCCATCGAGGGTGCACCAGCGGCTTGCACGCCATACACCTTCACGTCAGGACGCAAAGTCTTGATTGCAAAAGCCACACCGGAAATAAGGCCGCCTCCACCGATGGGCACCACAACCGCCTCCAAATCTGGCTGCTGTTCGAGGATTTCAAGGCCGATAGTGCCTTGGCCGGCTATAACCAACGGGTCGTCAAAGGGATGCACAAATGTATAACCGTGCTGTTCCTTTAGTTCAATAGCCTTTGCGTAAGCATCATCGTACACCCCCGGAACCAAGCACACCTCAGCGCCATAGCCTTTGGTGGCTTCCACTTTGGAGATAGGAGCACCGGCAGGTAAGCAAATCAATGCCTTGATGCCATTGTGCGTAGCGCCTAAAGCCACGCCTTGAGCATGGTTGCCTGCGCTGCATGCAATCACACCTCGAGCCTTTTCTTCTTCACTCAGTTGAGAAATCTTATAATAGGCTCCACGCAATTTGAAAGAGCCCGTAAGTTGCAAATTCTCCGTTTTGAGATACAACTCACAATCATTGGCAAGCGCCGGAGCCGGAATGACAGCTGTTTTGCGGGCAACACCCTTCAGCACGGCGGCTGCATTGAATATTTCACTAATGTTCAGCATTGTTATGGATATAAGGTTATGCAAATTTAAGCCATTTTGCCCGTTGCACAAAATTTTTCCGCAGATTTTTTCTAATTTCACCGTTTTTTCTTAATTTTGCATAGAAAAATGTCAGAAAATGAGCCAAGCACAGTTAACTATAGTTATCCCCGTCTACAACCGCGCCACAATCGTGGAGCGGACGCTTGCCTCGGTGGCGGCTCAGACCTTGCGACCGCTGGCGGTCGTGCTGGTCGACAACAACTCTTCCGACAACACACTCGAGGTGCTACAGCATTGGGCCGAAGTCAATACTGCGCCCGACTTCTCCGTTGAAGTAATCACTGAAACGCGTCCCGGCGCAGCCAACGCACGCAATGCCGGCCTCGCGCGTGTGGCCACCCCCTGGACGATGTTCTTCGACTCCGACGACATCATGCTTCCCGACCATTGCACCTCAGCAATCGCCACCGCCGCCGCCAACCCCACCGTCCAAATCATCGGCTGGGATGCTGAGTTGCAATATCCCGATGGTCACACTCGCTTTCTACGCTTCACCACACGCGATTCCATATACGCCAATGTATTCCACTCCACATTCTCCACCCAATTATATATGGCGCACACAGAGTTATTCCGCCAAGTCGGTGGCTGGCTCAAAGACTCCCGAATGTTCGATGACTGCGAACTTGGCAACCGCATCCTACTCACCTACCCCATCATGGTGAAACGCCGCGGCGCCCCAACCGCCGTAGTCTACCCCCAGCCCGACTCCATCTCCAACACACAAGTCAGCTATGACTCCATCAAGATAGCCCTCGACGGTATCGAAGCCGTCCTCCCACCTCGCCACCGCCACTGGGTCGACCTCCAGCGCCTGCTGATGACCGCCACCTGGGCCCGCCACAGCGAAGGTGCTGCCGACCATGCCCGCGCCATACTCTCACGTCAACCATGGCTTCGACGCCAACTTTGGACTCTCTTCTACCACTATTCCCTACATGGAGGCCGTGGCGTAGCCCGTCTCTATCGTCCTTTCACCTTCCTCGGTATCTAATTTCTACGGACAAAAACTGTAGAAAATAACAGTTTTTGTTCACAAAAATGGCAATTTTGCCGATTTCACGGACAAAAACTGTGGGAAATAACACTTTTTGTCCATAGAATTGCAAATCTCCACAAAATTTAGAATCAATGGAAAACTCCCTCTTGAAAGCCATCCGGACAAACGCAAATAGGGCGCGCTGCATCATCGCAGAGCGCCCCATCAGTGTTAATTGTTAGTTGGTGAAAGTTTTTAGTATGGCGAGGCCTCGTAGCGATAAATATCGTAGAGGCGCAAGTTAAATCGCAGGTTGGAGTATGGCTTGATGCCGGTGGTACCCGTCACACCGTAGGCCATCTCGTAGGGGATAATCACCTCAGCTGTGTCGCCCACTCGCATTTCTTCAAGCGCAGCAGTCCATCCGTAGATGGTGCCATTGCAGCGGAAGCGCTCTACACCGGGACGACCGTATGCATTTTGTGTCATCGATGAGTCGAATGGCACATCCTCACAATCATACCCATGGTAAATCACGTCTACCACACTGGTATACAGTGGTGAGAGGTTGCCCTCTGTCTCACTACGATCATTAAAATAGTGGATGAGCACATAGCCACTGGGATACCATGAAGGCACAATCACTTGATAGTATGGCGTGCCATCAGGGTTTTTAAGTTCCTTTTTTTGTGCTAACCAAGCGGCATTCTGCTCATTCCAGTCCTTGTAGATGGTGGCATAATCATTGTCATCATCATCGCTACATGCGGGGAGCACAATGGCCACGGCCATCAACAACACAAACAGTGGAAGTATCTTTTTCATAATTGATTATCAGAATTCTACCGTTGGTGCAGAGGCAGCGTTGGCATCAGCCTTAAATTGAGGTTTCACATCGAAGCCCGACATTGAAGCCACAATCGAGCCGGGGAAGCGACGCACGGCCACATTGAAATCGCGTACAGCCTCTGTGTAACGAGTACGAGCGGTAGCAATACGATTTTCTGTACCTTCGAGTTGTGCTTGTAGGTCTTTGAAATTTTCATTAGCTTTCAAATCCGGATATGCTTCGTGCACGGCATTGATATACAGATTGAGGCTGCGCGACAATTCTTGTTGTGCTGCATTAAAGCGATCGAGATCTTGCTCGGTTGCAGGGGCTTGAGCGCCGGCGAAGTTTTGTGCCTCATTGTAGGATTTCTGCAAACCGGTGCGAGCGGCTGTGAGGTCAACCAAGGTCTCTTTTTCGTGGGCGGCATAACCCTTTACGGTCGAAACCAAGTTGGGAATAAGGTCTAAGCGGCGTTGATATTGCACTTCAACTTCACTCCATTGCTTATTTACGGCTTCGTCGAGGCTTACCATACCATTGCGAGCGGATACAAACCAGCCGATGCATACCACCGCAATCAGTACGATTACGCCTATGATTACATACGATTTTTTCATATTTCAGAAGAGGATTTGAGGTTATTAAATTTTGCGCAAAAGAGCATTGAGACTCACTTGCGAATGGATTAATTTGTGGAGGTCGGCAATAGCCACACGTTCTTGTTCCATACTGTCGCGATAACGCAGTGTCACGGTGTTGTCTTCCAATGTTTGGTGGTCAACGGTGATACAGAACGGAGTGCCGATAGCATCTTGGCGACGATAGCGTTTGCCGATAGAGTCTTTTTCTTCGTAATGTGTGGTGAAGTCAAATTTGAGTTCGTCTACGATTTCGCGTGCTTTCTCGGGAAGGCCGTCTTTGCGTACCAAAGGCATCACGGCGCATTTCACCGGTGCCAAGGCAGCCGGAAGATGGAGCACCACACGCGCATCGCCACCTTCGAGCGATTGTTCCTCATACGAAGAGCAGAGGACGCTCAAGAACATACGATCCACACCGATAGATGTCTCTATCACATACGGAGTGTAACTTTGATTGAGTTCTGGGTCGAAGTATTGAATCTTCTTGCCCGAGAATTTTTCGTGTTGTGAAAGGTCGAAATTGGTACGAGAGTGAATACCTTCCACTTCCTTGAAGCCGAACGGCATTTGGAACTCAATATCGGTAGCGGCATTAGCATAGTGCGCCAATTTTTCATGGTCGTGGTAGCGATATTTTTCGTCGCCGAGACCCAGCGCTTTGTGCCATCGCAAACGCCATTCTTTCCAATATTTGAACCATTCCATTTCCGAACCGGGGCGCACAAAGAATTGCATCTCCATTTGTTCGAACTCGCGCATGCGGAAGATAAACTGACGCGCTACGATTTCATTGCGGAACGCTTTGCCTATTTGAGCAATACCGAATGGAATACGCATACGACCGGTCTTCTGCACGTTGAGGTAATTCACGAAGATACCTTGCGCAGTTTCCGGACGCAGATACACGGTCATTGAGCCATCTGCGGTTGAGCCCATCTCAGTTTTGAACATCAGATTAAATTGGCGCACTTCAGTCCAATTCTTCGTGCCGGAAATCGGGTCTACGATTTCTTCATCGAGAATGATTTGGCGCAAGCCATCGAGGTCGTTGTCATTCATTGCCTCGGAGAAACGAGTATGAACGGCTTCGCGATGAGCCAAAAGTTCAACCACGCGCCCGTTTGTTTGGCGGAACATAGCCTCATCGAAACTTTCGCCGAAACGTTTGCGTGCTTTGGCTATCTCTTTCTCGATTTTTTCATCGATTTTAGCAATATGGTCCTCAATCAGCACGTCAGCGCGATAACGCTTCTTCGAGTCGCGATTATCAATCAGAGGATCATTGAACGCATCCACGTGGCCCGAAGCCTTCCAAATGGTAGGATGCATAAAAATGGCGGAGTCAATGCCTACAATGTTCTCGTGAAGCAAAGTCATTGCCTCCCACCAATATCTTTTGATATTATTCTTAAGTTCTACTCCATTTTGGCCATAGTCGTACACTGCCGACAAGCCATCATATATCTCACTTGAAGGAAACACAAAACCGTATTCCTTGGCGTGGGCTACGATTTTTTTAAACACATCTTCTTGTTGTGCCATTGGATTATTTATCTGTTGTTATTTGCTTTATCGTGCAAATTTAGCAATTTCCACCGACATAGCAATCATTTATCTCCATAATTCCGCATTTTTAACGATTTTTGTGCCATTTTCCCATCAACATTTCTCTAATCGTAAAAAACGAAAGCATAAAACCGCTCAGTCTAAACAAATAGACTTACGTTCCACATATTTCGCTTTTGTGCGTAAAGCACGCATGTAGAATCCATAACGAAGTGCAAAATTTGTTAGGGTTTTATGATGTGGATTCAAGAGAAAATGATTAACTTTGCCCTGTAAGTCGAAGAGGAGGCGAG
>SFNM01000042.1 GCA_004552725.1 Bacteroidales bacterium
AGATAAGTGAAAAATCTGACATGGCAAAATCCTGGGTAACTTTTTGTTGCTCAGGCACTTATAAATAATGTTAAACTATAGTGTTGCGGAATTAAGGTTTATATTTCGGGGAGAGTGGCTAACTTTACACACTATTTGTACCCATACTGTTTATAATAATACCAGACAAACCTCATTATTTAATTATGAAATCGTTTATTCGCGTGATTGCGGTGACTGTGCTCGCAATCTTGACTATTTGGCCGATGCGCGGCGCCGAGTCGTGGTCGGTGCCCGGTTCAACCCCTTCGCAAGTGTTCGCAAGTGGTAGCGGTTCGTCCTCCGACCCATACATCATCAACACCGCTCAGCAATTGGCCAACTTTGCCTACATGGTTTATGAGTGCAAAGACTACTACGAGGGCAAGTATATCGCCCTCGGCTGCGACATCGTGCTCAACTATAACGTCATGGCCAATCCATCATCGGCCAAGGCATGGATGCCCATCGGCAGCTATGGATGGTTCAAGGATGGCAAGTTCTTGGGCACGTTCGATGGCCGCGGCCACACCATCTCCGGCCTCTATATAAGCAAAAGCTCGAAATTCGATACCTACGTGGGCCTGTTCGGCACCCTCAAAAGTAATGGCACGATCAAGAATCTCAACGTGAAGGATGCTGTGATTGACTTGAGCTCATCTACCGAAGACGGCCTCTATGTAGGCGGTATCGTGGGTTACATTACCGACGACGCATCGGTGAGTGACTGCTCCTTCGAAGGCAATATCTACGGCAATAAAGCAACCACCTATCAAGGTGGTATCGTCGGGTTGCACAAAGGCATTAAAAATATCACCTCATGTCGCTTTAGCGGCAAGCTCGGCGCAAATCCCTCGGATAATGCCTATTGCCCCGTCTACGTGGGCGGTATTGTCGGATATAGCACCGGTTCGGTCTACGACTGCTCCACCGCAGTCAATATCTGTGGCAGCCTAAATATTTCCGATGGCTACATAGGTGGTATTGGCGGTTGCGTCAATGCATATATCGTGAACTGCACAACCGCCGCCACCGATGCCAACGGTAATTCTTGCCTTATCAAAGGTATTAACTCCAAGACCGTGGGCGGTATAGCCGGTTGGGCAAGCGTATTGAGCCACTGCCGCAACTATGCCACTGTCCAGACCGACCACGCAAGCTTTTCTATGGGCGGCGTTGCCGGCAGTTGCTCCAAAGTGGAGTATACAGCCAACTTTGGCCGCGTGTATTGCGTAGATGAAGGCTATACTCGCTCTGTTGTAGATGTTTATATGGGCGGTGTAGTTGGCAGAGCATACATCGAGGTGAAGAACTGTGCCAATTACGGCGCGGTTGATGTGCCGGATATGCAGTGGAAGACTGACCACGGTGCCGACTACGTCTACACACACTGCGGCGGTATCGCCGGCGACAGTCCTGCAATTACCTGCAGTTTCAATGTGGGAACGGTGAAAGCCTCGTCGTTCAACTACCAAGGGAGCTGGACAAACCACAGTTTCGGCGTGTCGCGCAATCTTCCCGATAAAGATGATAGGGAAAACACCTATTTCCTCAATACCACCTCAGCCCAAGCTACAGCCTCGGGAGATTACAACATGAAAGCCGAATTGTTGTTCTTCCAAGGTGAAGTCTTCCAACAAACCTACGAAAGCATCTGGGGCATGAAGTGGGGTATCGACCCTGCCACCAAGCTGCCGCTGCCAATCAAGTGGGGCGGCGTCAGCCGTGAGTATGCCCTCCATGACATAGAAGGCGAAGGCACGGAGGCTAACCCCTTCATAATCGATAGTGAAGAGAAGTTCCTTGCCATCAGTGACAATCTCAAATACGCCGAGGCGAATTTGGATGGAAAATACTATAAGCAAGTGTGCGACCTCGATTTCGAAAGCAAGGACTTTACCCCCATTGGAATGTATATCGATGAGGTAACAGGTAACTACTCCTTCGTCAGCTTCAAGGGCCATTACGATGGCGGCGGCTACACCGTGCGCAATATCAATTACACCTTCCCGGGCAACGGTTATGTAGGCGTATTTGCCAAACTTGAAGACGGCGGCTCGCTCAGCAACATCAACTTCTCGTGCGTAAACTTTGTTGTTAGTGATAACTGCACTGCCGGTATCGCTGTCGGCTCCTACAACACTACATGTGAGCCGGATACCGAAATTGAGGCCACAGGGCCTAAATACACCCCGCTTTCGGGAATTAATGTGCTGGCCTGCAGCATCGTGTCGCACGGCAAATCGCATGTGGGCGGCCTCGTGGGAAGTGTCTCCACCAACGTGCATCTTGAAGGCAGAGATACACCATATACTATGAATACAGCAAATATCACTATCGATGGATGCACTGTGCAGAATACTTCGATTGAGGCATCTTACATAGCCGGCGGTTTAGTTGGTTTGCAGAATTATACCCTCGTAAAGCGGTCGACGGCGATGTGCAACTTCAGCGTAAATGACACCCACTCCGGACCCTGCTATATTGGTGGCCTTTTGGGCGCTAATTTTTGCTATGAAGCGGGTAGCGAAGAAATCTCTCGTGAAACAGTGGTTCACAACTGCGTGGCGCTACCTGCCATCGACTATGATTCGGTCGATAAAATGACCCAAAAGTGCTATATCGGCGGCTTTCTCGGCAACGCCGGCACTGATCCTTACTCTGAAATGACGATAAATAACTCTATGGCAGATCTCGCCGGCTATAATGGAAGCAATGAAAACGTGTTCGTCGGCTACTGCGTAGGCTACGATAACGAGGCTACTTATGAATTCTCATTTGCTGAATTCCCTGATGCAAAGTTGTGTGGCAATCTAAATAATGAGGAATTGAATATCATAGTAGACCCGGAATACAAAACGCTCGCCGACCTCGGTGGCTGGGATGCTTACTACCTCAACGGCAATAGCAATGAGGGCAATATGAAGTGGGGCTATTACTATCCCACCGCCACGCCCAATCCTTACGCTGTAACCTCGGCCAACGGAAAGTATTCATATTACACGCTGAAAAACGCTTCGATGATTACCGCTCCGGATAAGTTGTATGTGGACTTCACTCTGCCCGCAGTGCCGCTTGACAACAATGTGGTCACTGCTGCTGAGGGTACATCCATCAGCCAGATTCTCGTGGCTGCCAAGGCCAACTTGGTGTCGCAAAATGGTGTGGCCTCGCGACTGTATCTCCACGACAAGATGGACTTCAAATACACCGGCTCGTTCCAGACTTACGCTGTGCATTTTGAGAACACCGATGAGGCAAAATGTCAGGTGCTGTGCTTGCCGTTTGAAGTGCGGCAAGAAATGTTGCCCGAAGGTTCGTTGATGCTGGCCATTGATGGTTACACCGCCTCTGCAGTCACCTCCAAGGTGATTACCACAGCTGCCGCCGGCACGCCGTTCATCCTCTACAATGCCAACGGCGTGGTCATCGACTATGACAGTTACGACGGCATCGTCACCGGTTCAACCACCGCCGACCCCTACCTCTCCGGTACGTTCGCAGCCACCACCGCGGCTGCCGGCGACTACGTGCTCAGCGCAGACGGCTCGAAGTTCGTCCGCCTCACCGCAAGCCAAAGCGTCGCCGCCTTCCGCGGCTACGTTCCCGCCGCCAAGTTCCCCGGTGCCGGCGACGAAGTGCCCTTCATCATCGAAGCCGACAAATTCGCCGACCTCACCACCGCGGGTGCAGTGTACCAGCTCAACTTCACCCTCTACGGCGTGCGCGTTCACGACGGTGTGCTATATGCCACCACCGCCAAGCAAAGTGCCGACATCAGCAAACCCATCGAAGGTCTGCCCATGGAAGAGTTTGAAAGCAAATATTGGTACGACAACGACCAATTCGACTGGATTGCCATCCCCGACCTTGGCGAGGATTACGTGGGCAAGGCCCTCTCCACCGGCTTTGTGGCACAGTACACCGGCGACCAACTCGCCAGCGCGGCCAACTACTCCATAGCCGGTGCCGCTCCCTCCATCAACCTGAGCACCTACACCTCCGCCCACATCCTCCATGGCAACTACACCAACTACGCCGACGACGACTATCACGGCTTCTTCGTGGCGCCCAAGACCAACGAAGTGGCGCGTTTCTACGGTTACGTCACCACCGAAATCGACGGCGTGCGCTACCTCACCCTCGAGAAAGAATGGTGCGGCCTGCTCAACGGCAAAGGCGTGGTGATTGAAGGCAACTCGGAGACTATGCCCGACCGCACCTACGGCTACCAAGCCTTCGAAGGCATCCTGGTGGCCGACGCTGCAGCCAATGGCGGTCGCAAGATTCTCTTCACCGAATACAAAGGCGAAGTGACCTCCGAACTCGACCCCGCCACCGCCACCGAGCGCATCTATTCGGTTGACGGCGCCGTGGTGATTGAAGCCTCCACCGCCGGCCTCGCCACCATCTACACCCCCGCCGGCGCGGTGGTAGCCCAACAGCCCGTCACCGCCGGCCACCAGGTAGTGGTGCCCCTCCCCGCCGGCCTCTACATCGCCACCCTCCCCACCACCGCCACCCGCGTAGTGGTGCACTAACCTATTATCACCGGATTAGACATTTGCAACGTAAAAGCGTAGACGTAGAACGTATTTTCGGGTACGTTCTACATCTATGTTCTTCGTTGAAAAAATTCGTTTCTACATTTTAGTCGCTATAGTGGCTTTTTTGTTGATAATTTTTCGATTTATGAAGAAAAAACTGTAACTTTGCAAAAAACATAAGTATGCCACAAATCAGTCTTTTCTATGGAATCATTATCCTGATGAATTTTGCAGACCATGCACCTGCGCAATTTCATGCGTGGTATGGCGACTATAAAGTCATCATTAGCATTAAGGATGGAATCATTAAAGGTGAAATGCCTGCTAGAGCATTGAAAATGATTCTTGAATGGTTGGAATTACATCGCGATGAGTTGCTAACTAACTGGGATAAAGCCCAAAAAGGTGAACCATTGGATAAGATTGAGCCTCTTAAATGAGTTGAAAAATGTTTACGGAAGTGATACGCGCAGAATATGTTGACGGTTACCGCATTCATTTGTGGTTTAACAATGATGTCAACAAGGTTGTCGACTTGAGATCGTCGCTCAACGGGGTTGTGTTTGAGCCGCTGAAAGACTTGGACTATTTCAAGCGATTTGCTGTGAGATACAACACTGTGGAATGGGACAATGGAGCAGACTTCGCTCCGGAATATCTGTTGGCATTACCTGAGGCTTAGAGCCTTTATTACACCTATTATTTACTTGGTAAAAATCTGTAAAAATTCTTGATTTACAAATATTTAGTGGAAAAATTCCGCGAGTTGACGAAAATTCATTCCTCGTGTTGGCGGAAGAGGCGCAGGTAGGAGTCTTCGGCTACGAGGGTGTATTGGGTGAGCTTTTGTTGCATCAGTGGATAGTTGGAAGTGGAGGATATGAGAATCCACTGTGGGTTATTGTGGCGGAGATATTCATCAACCTCAGCGCGGATTGCAGGATCTACGGCCATGAGTTGGGTAGTGAGATGAGTGAAACGCATCGGCGGTACGGTTTGCATGAGTGTATATAATGCACATTCACCTACACCTGTGTCGAATAGCATTACATCATCGCGCTGATTGGTTGGAATATAATCTGCCCAACATTGCATACCATTATAGGAACCGTCAATGTATTCGAAAGATGGCGGCTGTATTTTCCAAAGCGATGTTATTTCGGCTCGTTTAAGGTAGCAAGAAGGTAAGAGTAGTGCCACGCAGATAACTGAGAGGAGATGCTTATGCAGATTTAATATCATCGCACCTCCTACGGCAACCATTGGAGTGAGCAGGGCATAGTAGTGATAGTACGTGGCTTGATTTAGGTGAATCAGACAAAATAGGATGGTAGCAGGAATAATCACCACCGCAAAACGGGTGTGATTCTTCCGGTCGTAGATAAACGAACACGCGAGAGGAATGATAGCCGGAAGCATCAACATCAAATTATGAACAGGCCAATAATCACCGCTTACTGCCGACCACATTTGCGCATAGAGGATGTTGTAAGTGAACACGCAGTTGAAGGCCTCGCCCAGCGCGTCGTGGCAGTAGAAATACACGGCCATGGGGGCGATGGCCGCTACAGTTCCGGCGATGAAGCACAATGTAGCTATTCCTAAAGCTTTGAATTGCTTTTGGTATAGCAGCAACCCGCTGAAGCCCAGCACGATGGCGGCGAACACCAGTGAGTTGGTGGGTCGCATCAGCGTTACCACTCCGAAACACAAGCCGTAGACATACACCTCGCGTCCGATTTGCAGGTCGGTCGGCTCTGACAGTCGGCGCATTGCCAACCACAGCGATAGCAGAATCGGTGCCATACTCCAATCTTCGGTGAGATTTCCACGTTCAAACATAAGTAAGAAGTGTAAGAGGAATACGGCCAATGCGCAAAGACGAAGACTAACTTTGTTGAGAATTACACCGGTAATTTGCCAAACTAACTCAATAATTAGTGTGAAATTAATTATTACTAATACAAATATTCCCCATCGGCCTCCTCCGAGCCATGAGCCAATAGCCTGAATTAGATAGAGATATGGACCTTTGTTGTCAAACACATCAACGTATGGCAACGCCCCGCGCAACCAGCAATCGCTCACCATACGATACACAGCGCTATCCCACCCATCAAATGGAAAAAGCGGTGAGACTGACTGCGCCATCAACGCGCAAATTGCTATTGCACTCACAAACCATAGCAACCATCGCCAACGGATGTCGTTAAATATAAAATTTGTCTTCATACTGCAAAGTTACGGTTTTTTGGTGGGATTGTTTGGAAAAAATTGCTATATTTGCAGAAAAATTTTTGGATATGAAGATTGTAATTCTTGATGGATATGTGGCTAATCCCGGTGATTTGAGTTGGGATGGCTTGGCTCAATTTGGAGAACTGACAGTTTATGACCGTACTGCACCGCAGGATGTGGTGGCGCGTGCTGCGGATGCCGAGGCTGTGTTTGTCAACAAAATCAATATGACGGCTGAGGTGATTGAGTCGTTGCCAAAGTTGCGTTTCATCGGTGAGTTGGCCACCGGATATAACAATATAGACCTTGCAGCGGCTACGCGTTGCGGAGTGACAGTGTGCAATGTGCCGGCGTATAGTACAGCCTCGGTGGCGCAGACTGTGTTCGCACTGCTTTTACAATTGAAGGTCAATATAGGCCGTTACACGCGAGCAGTGGCAGAGGGGCAATGGGTGGCAGCGCCCGACTTCTCCTTCACCATGGGCCCGATAGAAGAATTGGAAGGGCTGACCATGGGTGTATACGGTTTGGGAAACATTGGCTCACGTGTAGCCGCCATCGCGCATGCGTTCGGTATGCAAGTGATTTCGCCCACCTCCAAGGCGGCTGATGCCTTACCGACATACGTGCGCAAGGTTGCCTTTGAACAGATGCTGGCCGAGGCTGATGTGATCACTATCCATGCTCCTCTCACACCTCAAACGCGCGGATTGTTCTCTCGGAGCGCTTTCGCAGCGATGAAATCTTCAGCAGTACTTATCAACACTGCTCGCGGTCCCATTGTCAACGAGTCAGACTTGGCCGAAGCGTTGCGCGCCGGCATCATCGCCGGTGCAGCGGTTGATGTCTTGGATCGCGAGCCACCGATGGCTGATTGTCCTTTGCTGGCGGATGATTTAGTAAAAGGCGAGCGACCTCGGTTGCTCATAACTCCTCATATTGCGTGGCAGTCGGTCACTGCGCGCCATCGCTTGTTGGACGTGAGCGTGGCAAACCTAGCTGCTTTCATTGCGGGCTCACCCCAAAACCGCGTTAACTAACATATCAGAACACGAAGATGAGAGTTGATGAGCGATATATGGCGCGGGCGCTGCAGTTGGCGGCGTGTGGGAAGGGCAACGTGTCGCCCAATCCGATGGTAGGTGCGGTGGTTGTAGGTGCGGATGGCGCGATTATCGGTGAGGGTTATCATCGTCGATGTGGAGGCCCGCACGCCGAGGTTAATGCTATCGCTTCGGTGCGTCGGCGCGACTTGCTGCCGGAGTCGACCGTGTATGTCACATTAGAGCCGTGCTCGCATTATGGGAAGACGCCTCCATGCGCCAAGTTGCTGATTGACAGTAAGGTGAAGAAGGTAGTAGTAGGAGCCGGCGACCCCTTTCCGCAGGTGTCGGGTAGGGGAGTGGCAATGCTTCGCGAGGCCGGTATTGAGGTGGTGGAAGGTGTGATGGCGACAGAGTGTCGTGCGTTGAACGTGCGGTTTATGACAGCGCATACCCTTCAGCGGCCGTGGGTTACATTGAAGTGGGCACAAAGTGCCGATGGGTATATGGACGACAATCGTCCGGAGGGTCATTCCTATCATTTTTCCAACCTGCTAAGTACGATGCTTGTGCATCGATTGCGCTCACTTCACGATGCCATTATGGTGGGAAGCGGCACAGTGCTTGCCGACTGCCCGCGGTTGGACTGCCGCCACTGGCCCGGGCGTTCGCCTCGACCAATAATATTGGACCGGCGACATCGTTTAAGCGAAGATGATTTTTCTACTGTGAATGCTCCGATTGTGATGGATAACGGTTCACTGACAGAGGACTTGTACCAATTGTATAAACTGGGCATCACATCGGTGTTGGTCGAAGGCGGTGCTACCCTATTGGCTCGGTTTGTGGCTGAAGGATTGTGGGACGCGGCGCGAGTGGAAACCGCAGAAGTGCGCTTTGGTAGTCGAGGACGTGCGAAGGCTCCGATTTTGGATTTGCCCCCGGTTAGAACGGAGCAAATTGAGGGTAATCGCATCGACTTTTTTGCGCAAAAAAGCCCCGAGTGCGTTAAAAACCTATAAAAACGTGACAAATTTCGCTAAAACTAAGCCCAAGTTTGTTATTATTTTCGCATTATGTTTTAACTTTGTAGTCTGAAATATTATAGACACTCATGATACGAAAACTTACTATAAGTTTAGCCGTGGTTTTTGCCACGATTGTTTTTGTGGCTTGCAACTCCGATGAGCCCGAGAATACCGGTACCGTAAATTACAGTGCCGGTGTGAAATCTTTCAATCTCTCAGAAGATGATTCAGTGGCCGCTAATCTCGATTCTGTGTTTTTTACAATCGACCAAAAGCGCGGCTTGATATATAATGCCGACTCATTGCCTTATGGCACAAATGTCACTCGCTTGGTTCCGGTGATTTCCACAATGACAGCGGTGTCGTTGGCAGAATTAACAGTGCAACGCGCCGGCCAAACTGACACAGTAATTGATTATTTGGAGAACTCCACCGACTCGATTGACTTCACCAACCCTGTAAAGTTGCGTTTGATATCGTATGATGGTACTACAGAGCGCAATTACACTATTAAAGTGAATGTACGTAGGCAGCAAGCCGACACTTTGTGTTGGAGTCGCGCCGAACGCACCGCTTTGCCGAGCCTGTTTGAGGTGCCTAACGAGCAACATACCACTGCTTCGGCCTCCAAAGTATATTGCCTCACTCGCTACCAACAGCAATACTCATTGGCTGTGAGCGATTTGACCGAAAATGTCGATGGTGGTCTCGGCCAATGGCAAACGCAGGCCGTATCGTTTGACTTTACACCGAATATCGACTCATTCACTGCTACAGATAATGCTCTCTATATCTTGGATAATGAGGGTAGCCTTTACTATTCTACCGATGGGTTCCAGTGGCAGAGTTGCGGTGAAAAACTGCACTACATCTATGGTGCTTACCACTCGGAAATTGTGGCGTCGCGTCAAGAAGCCGACGGTTCGTGGTCGCTATGCACCTTCCCTTGCGGTATAGCTCAGCCGATGCCGGCCGATATGCCCTACGAGAAGACTTCTACTTCTGTGGTGTATGGATTTGAGATGACTCCGCGCCAACAGTTGATTGTGGTTGGCGGTCGACTGCTTGATGGTACACTTAGCCAAGATACATGGGGGTTTGACGGCAGTTCGTGGGCGAAAATTGCTCGCCGCCGTATGCCGTTGGCTCTTGAAAGTGCTATATTAGTGCCGTATTACACTGTGAATGTGGATTCAGACTGGACCACCACTCGCTATGCTACAATGATGCTCTTCGGCGGCAAGACCGCGGATGGAAGCATCAATCGCACTGTATACGTGTCGTCGGATTACGGTGTGAATTGGACTGAAGCCTCGGCGCTGATGCAGTTGCCCGACTATATGCCTGCAGTATATTGCGCACAAGCCGTGGTGGTTGAATCGACTTTGCGCAATTCGCGTGCTTCACGCCCGATAGAGCAGTGGCAATGCCCATTCATCTATCTTTTCGGTGGCAAGAATATCAATGGTGCTACATATAATACAATGTGGTGCGGTGTAATCAACCGACTCACAGACCAACCTATACAATAATTGGCGTATGCAACGTATTCTGCTGATTATCATCCTTATGGCATCTGCGGCGGCACCCTGTGCAACGGCGCAGACGGCCACCGCACCATATAAATTCGACTTTGGGGGCGGGTTGGGACTCAGCGGATACATAGGCGAAGCCAATTCTTCGAATCCTTTTGCATCGGCGGGCTTCACGGCCGATTTGGCGGCGCGGTATATCATCGACACTCGATGGTCGTTGCGCGGTGCACTTACATACGCTTCGCTTAGCGGTTCTACGGAAGGTATGGCCAACGTGTTGCCCGAAAATGCAATGTACTCGTTCACTTCAAATGTATTTGACTTGAGTGTGCGCGGCGAAGTCAACTTCTTCAGTTTCGGTATAGGCGAAACGTACAAGCGGCTACGCCGTATATCTCCCTATCTCGCTGTAGGCTTGGGGCTTAGCATGGCTTCAAGCGGAGGTAACACCGCTATAGCGCCTTCGTTGCCGATGGCTTTTGGCGTGCGCTACAAAATCAAAGAGCGCATCAATCTCCATGCAGAGTTTTCCATGACCAAAATTTTCAGCGACAAGGTTGACGGACCGGATTTGGCCGACCTCAACCGTATAGAAACCGACTTTTTCCGCAATACCGACTGGGTGTCGCGGATAGTTATAGGTATTAGTTATGAATTCGGCAAGCGTTGCGAAACTTGTCATTATGTAGACTAAACACTATGAGCACTACAACCCCCAATATAGATCCCAAACGACTTCCTGCTCATGTGGCCATTATAATGGATGGCAACGGCCGGTGGGCGCAGCAGCGTGGTCTCGACCGCTCGGCAGGACACGTGGAAGGCGTGAACACAGTGCATCGAATTACCGAATTGGCCTCAAATATGGGCATTAAATATATGACGCTCTACACATTCTCCACCGAGAATTGGAATCGACCCAAGGCAGAAGTCGACGCACTGATGACCTTGGTAGTGGTGGCTCTTGAGCGTGAATTGCCTATAATGTTGGCCAACAACGTGTCGCTTCATGTCATCGGCGACATGGATCGTATGCCCGCTGATGCTCGCCGACGTCTTGAACAATGTATTGCCGACACGTCGCACTGCACCGGCCTTAACTTGGTGCTTGCCTTGAGTTATTCAGCTCGATGGGACATTTCCAATGCCGTCCGTCGGATTGCCGATGAAGCCGCTCGCGGTGTGCTCATTCCGGAGGATATCGACGACAACACCATCAAAGCCCATCTCTCCACCGCCTTTATGCCCGACCCTGACCTGCTTATTCGCACCGGGGGCGACAAGCGCATATCCAATTTCCTTTTGTGGGAAATTGCTTATTCCGAAATCATTATATCACCTACATATTGGCCCGAATATACCAACGACGAATTCGCCCGGGCCATCGCTGAATATCAACAGCGACAACGCCGCTTCGGCCGTACCGGCGAACAAGTCACAACCTGCCAATGAACTTCTGCCCCTTCGCTATGCATAATAAACTGCTTAAACTCCTGATGTCGATTTTTTGCTTGAGCGTTGCCTCGTCGGCTCTCGCTCAGGTAGTTGGCGACACCATCTACAATCCGCCGGTAATCTATACCGCCATGCCCAAAGTATACGAAATCGCCGACATTGCTGTTGAAGGCAATGATAATTACGACCCCGAAATTGTACTCGGATATACCGGCTTAAAAGTTGGTGAGCGCGTGGCCATTCCCGGCGATGACATAACCAATGCCACCAAACGCTTGATGCGCCAAGGCCTGTTCCAGCAGGCACGGTTCTCGCTGGTGAAAACTGTTGGCGACCGCGCATGGCTTTTGCTCACTGTGCGCACACAGCCACGTATCTCGGCGGTAAACTACAATGGCGTGAAGAAAGGCGAGCGCCAAGATCTTCAGGAACGACTCAACTTGATGAAGGGCAACCAAATCACCCAAAATATTGTAAACCGCGCCAAACTCATCGTTGAAAAGTACTTCAAAGACAAAGGTTTCAATAACGTAGATGTGGATATCGTGCTCCACGAGGACCTTTCCGCTCCCGGAGAGATGATTGTGGACATAAATGTCAATAAACGCGACCGAATGCGCGTGCACCATATCTATATTGATGGCAACCAAGTGCTTTCCGACGGCAAACTCAAACGCGTAATCAAGAAAACCAACGAAAACGCCGATATTCGCAATCTTTTCCGCCAAAAGAAGTTCGTTTACTCCGATTATCAAGACGACCTCAATCGTATCTTGGAGAAATACAACGAGTTGGGCTATCGCGATGCTCGCATCGTGTCGGACAGCGTCGTGCAATACTCCGACAACCGCGTCGACGTGTATATCACTGTCGACGAAGGCCAACGCTACTATATTCGCGACATATCATGGGTGGGCAACACAGTGTACCCCACTGAAGTGCTCAGCCAAATCCTCGGTATGGAACCGGGCGAAGTCTACAACCAAACCCTTATGAACAAGCGCTTGCAAGAGGATGACGACGCTGTGGCTAACATCTATATGGACCGCGGTTATTTGTTCTACAACCTCGTGCCTATCGAACGCGACATCGAGGGCGACAGCATCTCCTTGGAAATGCGTATCATCGAAGGTCCGCAAGCACGTATCAACAACGTGATAATCAATGGTAACGACCGCCTGTACGAGCGCGTAATCCGTCGCGAACTGCGCGTGCGCCCCGGCGACCTCTTCTCCAAGAGCGACTTGATGCGTTCGGCTCGTGAAATTGCGCAAACCGGCCATTTCGACCCCGAAAATATGGACATTCGCCCCGAACCGAACGAAGAAAACGGCACCGTCGACATTGTGTTCAACCTTGAGTCGAAGGCCAACGACCAAATCGAATTTTCGATGGGTTGGGGTCAAACCGGTGTGATTGGCAAACTATCGCTAAAATTCACCAACTTCTCCATCAAGAACCTGTTCTATCCTTCCACTTACAAGGGCATTATTCCCCAAGGTGAAGGCCAAACATTTACCATCTCCGCACAAACCAACGCTCGCTACTATCAAGCATACTCCATCTCGTTCCTTGACCCGTGGTTTGGCGGCAAACGTCCGAACTCGCTGTCGGTTTCAGCCTACTATAGCCGACAGACCGGAGTGAACTCCTCGTTCTACAACCAGCGCTGGTCGAATGCCTACAACTACTATGGCTACAGTTATGGTTATGGCTACGGTTATGGCAACGATTACTATCAAAACTCCTATCAAGCATCATACGACCCCAATAAGGTGCTGCAAATGGTGGGCGTGAGTGTGGGCTTCGGTAAACGTCTCAAATGGCCCGATGACTACTTCACCTTTACCGCTGAGTTGGCCTACAACTGGTACTACCTCAAAAACTGGGAATACCTATATTATATGAACAACGGTACGTCGAACGCATTGGTGTTCGGCCTCACACTCGCTCGCAACTCTATCGACAACCCCCTCTACACTCGTAGCGGCTCACAATTCTCCCTTACACTCAACTTCACTCCTCCCGCTTCGCTCTTCGGCAAAAAAGATTGGAAAGCACTTTCCGAAGCCAACACCGAAGAAAGCAAGAAAGAATTGTATCGCTGGATTGAATATTGGAAATTGCGCTTCCGCTCGCGCACATATACACCGCTGTGCAATGCCGACGGCACATACACACCGGTGCTAATGACTCGCGCCGACTTCGGTTTGCTTGGCTCGTACAACCGCTATCTGCGTTCGCCTTTTGAAACATTCTACGTTGGCGGCGACGGTATGTCGGGCTCATACACCTACGCTACCGAAACCATCGCTTTGCGTGGTTACGACAACGGTGCCTTCACCCCGTGGGGCTCCGAAGGCTATGCTTATACTCGCTTAGGCATGGAACTCCACTTCCCGCTGATGCTCCAACCTACTACCACTATCTATGCCATATCCTTTGTGGAAGGCGGTAACGCGTGGACATCTGTCAGCCAGTTCAACCCCTTCAGCCTCAAACGTAGCGCCGGCCTGGGTGTGCGCATCTATCTGCCTATGGTGGGTATGATGGGTATCGACTGGGCCTACGGCTTCGACCGTGTGCAAGGTTACAAAGGCGGAAGCCACTTCCACTTCGTTCTCGGTCAAGAATTTTAAACCTTTTGCAATCTCACAAGTCAAAAATTGCAACATAACACCAATTCAATCGACTTAATCATGAAAAAGTTCACAATAGTCCTGCTGCTCGTCTTTGCCGGCATTGCCTCGGCTGCAGCGCAAAAATTCGCCCTCGTTGACATGGAGTACATCCTCAAAAATGTGCCCGCCTACGAAATGGCCAATGAACAACTCAACCAACTCTCGCAGCGTTGGCAGCGCGAGGTTGAGGCCGTGGCCCAAGAAGCCCAAACCCTCTACCAAAATTTCTTGGCCGACAAAGTGTTCCTCACCGACGACCAAGTGAAGCAACGCGAACAAGAAATAGTGAACAAAGAAAAAGAAGCCACCGACCTGCGCTATAAATACTTCGGCCCCGAAGGCGAACTCTATCAAAAGCGCGTGGCTCTGCTCAAACCTATCCAAGATGAGGTGTATGAAGCCGTGAAGCAAGTAGCCACTCAGCGCGGCTATCAGTGTATCTTCGACCGCGCTTCGTCGTCGAACATTATCTTCGCTTCGCCTACCATCGACGTAAGCAACGAGGTGCTCCAACGTTTGGGATATTCCACTGCCAACTAATTTTGTAAATAATCAAAATAAAAATAACAACTAATCATTCCATCATGATCAAAAAACTCCTTTTAGCCCTGTTAGTGGCTCTTCCCCTCTCGGCTGCCGCTCAAAAATTCGGCACATTCAACTTTGATGAAGTAATCACCGCAATGCCCGAAATTGCCGACATGCAAAAGCAACTTACCGATGCTTCGCAAAAGTATGAAGCCGAGTTCCAAAAACTCCAAGAAGAACTCAATAAACTCTACACCGACTATCAGGCTATCCAAAACGATCCCGCTACTCCCGAATCTATCAAAGAACGTCGTCTCCAAGAAATTCAAGACCGCGCTCAAAAGGTAGAACAATTCCGTCAAACCGCTACTCAAGACCTCCAGCGTTTGCAAGAACAACTCACCGCTCCTATCCAACAACGCGTAAACGATGCAGTGAAGGCAGTGGGCCAAGAAGGCGGTTTCACATTCATCTTCCCTCTCGAACCCTCGTTGATTCTCTACCAAGGCACCGATGTTATCGACGTAACTCCCTTGGTTAAAGCCAAACTCGGCGTATAATA
>SFNM01000043.1 GCA_004552725.1 Bacteroidales bacterium
CGGCCATAAGAGCACATTCCGACTCATTAAATATGTTGTTAAATTCTGTCGCAGAAATGATGCCATAAATATTTGTCAACCCATATACGCGTTTCTCTACCTCGAGGATACCGGAAGTGCGTCGATGCTCTATTTCGGCCTCAATAGCCGGCTTATAGATATCTATTAATTCGGGAACAAACTCCGGCATCCAATCTTTCTGCTTAGTGCAATACGCCATTCCGTATGTCTCAAAAAAGAATAAATCTTCGTAGATGTCATAGGAGTGTGAAGATATCTTTCCGTCAATTATATCTAGGAACATCTGCAAGTTATATGTGGGCAGATATTTCACAATAATTGTAGGAGACTTTCTTAGGTTCTGCGCTAATAAATGTACTTTTTCAGCCTTGCGCAATTTGGATGAGATGTTTAAGTTCAGTTTTCTAATCCAAGAGTTAAGTTCTTTGAGATTATACAAAGAAATTACATCTTCTAACGTGGGTTGTTGTTCGTTTTGTGCCATTTTGTTGAAATTTGTCGTAAAGTTAATACTTTATTTTCATTTTCCAATAAACTATTTAAAAATTCGTGTAAAAAAATCAAAACCAAGTACAAATTTGCGTAGCAAAGAATTTTTTGCTACTTTTGCGGTGTCTTTCAAATCCTATCCGCAATGACTGTTACTAAACCCACTTATACTCCTGAAAGAATTGATGCTGACCGCCGTGTGTTGGAACTGCTTTCGCAGTCGTTCCCCAACATTTCGGCTGCCTCGACCGAAATAATCAATCTTGAGGCCATCCTCAACTTGCCGAAGGGCACCGAGCACTTCGTGGCCGACATTCACGGCGAGCACGAAGCCTTCCGTCATATTCTCAAGAATGCTTCAGGCAACATTAAGCGCAAAGTCACCGATATCTTTGGCACCTCGCTCAGCAGCGACGATATCCGCCAACTCTGTTCTCTTATATATTATCCTGAGCAGAAGTTGGAATACATCCATGCCGGTGATGAAGAAAATCTCGACAATTTCTACAACATCACTTTGCATCGATTGGTGAAAGTGTGTCAGTCGGTGTCGTCGAAATACACGCGCTCGAAAGTGCGCAAGGCATTACCGCCCGACTTCGCTTACATCATTGAAGAACTTTTGCACGAATCGCCCAGCGACGACAATAAGCAAGCCTACTTCAATCGCATTATCGAAACCATCATCTCCACCGGCCAGGCCGATGCTTTCATAGTGGCGATGTGTAATGTGATTCAGCGCCTGAGTATCGACCAACTGCACATCCTTGGCGATGTCTACGACCGTGGCCCCGGTGCCCATCTCATCATGGACACGCTTATGGACTATGGCAAGTTCGACTTCCAATGGGGCAACCACGATGCCCTGTGGATGGGTGCTGCAGCCGGTAGCGAGGCTTGCATTGCCAACGTATTGCGCATCTCCTTGCGCTACTGCAACATGACCACCCTGGAGGATGGCTACGGCATCAACTTGGTGCCTTTAGCAACCTTCGCCATGGAAACATACGGTGATGATGATTGTGAGTGCTTCGAGCCTAAGGTAGATGCTGACAATCCCATCACTGAGAAATCAAGCCGTCTGATTGCGCGTATGCACAAGGCAATCGCCGTGTTGCAATTCAAACTCGAAGCCGCACTCATCGACCGCTATCCGCAGTGGAATATGGCCGACCGCAAATTGCTACATCTCATCGACTTCGAGCGCAAGACAGTGAACCTCTACGGCACTGAATTTCCGATGCGCGACGTCAATTTCCCCACCATCGACCCTAAAGACCCGTATCGCCTCTCGCCTGAAGAGGCTGAGTTAGTTGCAAAACTGCGACATTCATTCTTGGTGAGCGATAAACTGGCTCGCCACATGAAATGCTTGTTCCGCCATGGTTCGATGTTTAATGTATGCAATAGCAATTTGCTTTTCCATGCCTCCATACCGCTTAATGAAGACGCCACACTACGCGACTTGGTTATCGACGGCACGCCATATCACGGCATCGGTTTGATGCGCAAGGTGGAGCAAGTGATGCGTGCGGCCTTCAACATCGAAGTGCCGGTGGCACAACGTACACAAGCAGCCGATTTCTATTGGTATCTGTGGTGCGGTCCCGACTCCCCGCTGTTTGACAAGCAGCGAATGACCACCTTCGAGCGCTACTTTATCGCCGACAAAGCCACCCACAAGGAGAAAGAAGGTTTCTACTATCAATTGCGCAACGACCCCAAGGTGTGCGACATGATTATGGACGAGTTTGGTGTGGAAGGCGCTTATCGCCACATTATCAACGGCCATGTGCCGGTGAAACTCGGTAAGGGCGAAACACCTATCCGCGCCGAAGGCAAGTTGATGGTAATCGATGGCGGATTTGCCAAAGCCTACCACAAAACTACCGGCATGGCCGGATATACGTTGGTATATCACAGTCGCGGCTTTCAGTTGGTGAAACACGATCCTTTCACCTCGGCCGAAGAGGCTATCCGCAATGGTTCCGACATCGTCAGCACGATGGAGATTGTGGAACTCAGTCAATATCGTATGCGCGTTCGCGATACCGACAAAGGTCGCGAACTCCAGTCGCAAATCGATGAACTCATTGAATTGCTCTACGCCTTCCGACAAGGCATCATCAAAGAACGTGCTGCGAGTGTGCGCCGCTCAAAATAAACTGTTAAATTACAACGAATTATGAATGTAGGAGATAAAATTCCCGAAATACTCGGCAAAGACCAAAACGGCAACGAAATCAAAGCATCCGACTTTCGCGGACGCAAAATCGTGCTCTATTCCTATCCCAAGGCCAACACAAGCGGTTGCACTGCTGAAGCCTGCTCGCTTCAAGCCCATCGCGCTGAACTTCAGGCGGCCGGTTACGAGATTATCGGCGTAAGCAAAGACCGTCAGGAACTTCAAAAGAAGTTTGCCGACGCTCAGGGCTTGGAATTTCCATTGATAGCCGATACAGACACCACCTTGCTTCAGTCGCTAGGTTGTTGGGGTGAGAAAGTGGCTTGCGGCCGTCGCACCATTGGCATCTTGCGCACTACTTATTTGGTAGATGAAGAAGGCATTATCACCAAAATTTTTACTCCAAAAGAAATCAAGACCAAAATCCACGCTGAGCAAATTCTTGCCTACTTGGCCGATAAATAAGCGTTTTGATGAAGGGAGAGGCTACATCAGTCGGCAATTTGCCTATAGAAGTACATCCGTGGGAACCGTGGACACCCGACGGCGCTCGCGTGCTGATGCTCGGCACATTCCCGCCCGGACGTCAGCGTTGGAGTATGGATTTCTATTATCCAAATCCCACCAACGACTTCTGGCGTATCATAGGGCTGCTGTTTGAAGGCGACCCTTTGGCATTGTGGATACCCTCTGAGAAGCGCTTCGACTTAGCGCGTATTCAGCAACTTACTCGGCAACTTGGCATAGCGATGAGCGACACTTGTGTGCGCATCCGCAGGCTTAAAAACAATGCTTCCGACAAATGTCTCGAAGTGGTAGAGCCGCGCAACATCGAAGCCTTGGCCAATCAGATACCGGCGCTCACCGACATTGTGGCCACAGGCGAGAAAGCCGCTACATTGTTGGCTGAAGCCACTAATACGACCGTGCCAAAAATCGGCACATACTCGGAGTGGCAACGCGGTTCACACATTGTCCGATTATGGCGTTTGCCATCAACATCGCGAGCCTATCCGCTTGCACTCACCGCCAAAGCCGAGTACTATCTAAAAATGTTTAAAACAGCCCACATTTTATGAGCACATTTAATAAACATTTTTTTGCCCAAGCCGGAGGATTACAACCGGTGTGTGATGGCAATTTGTTGTTATCCAACCCTTTTCTCACTGAGAAATGGTTTTGCCATTCAGCAATTTTTATGCTACATGCTCCTGATGAACTCGGGGCGATGGGCTTGGTGCTCAACAAGCAGATAGATTGCACGCTCAAGGATGTGGAAACCATTTGTCCATCCACTCGCGAAGTGCCGCTCTATTGCGGAGGTCCGGTGGCGCAAGATGAATTGCATTTTATTCACACTCTCGGGCCGGACATCATTGATGGAGCGGAAGAAATCATTCCCGGAGTGTTTGTTGATGGCCGTTATTCCGATGCTATCGATTATGTGAACCAAGGATTCGAGACCGAAGGCTTCATCCGCTTTTTTGTGGGCTACAGCGGATGGGAGGCCGGACAATTGCAACAAGAACTTGCCAACAACACTTGGGCGGTGACCGCAGTTGAGGCCAACCCACAGTTGCTCACCGGCCATGGCGATGACTATTGGCATCGCATAGTGCGGCGTATGGGCTATGACTATCGCACTTGGCGCTTGGTGCCGCAAAATCCGTCGAACAACTAACATTACTTAACCTATGAAACACAACCTCTTAGCGTCAATCGCAATTTGTATTGGCATTTTTTCAACTTCATCAGCACAATCTTCTGAATTTGTATCGTCGGGATTTCCTCAATTAGATGAATGGGTGAAGTCGTGCAAAGTGGAGCGCCCCAATGCTTTAGGTTATCCCGGCAATTACGCCTCGCGCTTGGATGGCTTTTACCAATGGTACACAGCCAACAATATGCAGAATATCCTCATCAACAATGCCGGCGACCCATTTGCCCAATCAGGTGCACTTTCATCGCTGACATTCGAGCGCGAAGTCATCGAACGCTTTGCACCGCTCTATGGCTTTGAGCAAGACAACTTGTGGGGTATTGTGACCATGAGCGGAACTGATGGCAATAACCATGGTATTTATTTCGGTGTAAATTATCTGAAGAAGAAAACCGGCAAGATGCCCGTGGTGTATGTGTCGGACGAAGCCCATTACAGCAATTATCGCCTGTGCGATGTGCAAAATCTCGATGTACAACTCATCAAATCCGACGAAATGGGGCGTATGATTGCCGACTCGCTCGAAGCGGCGTTAGATACCACTCGTCCCTGCTTGATTATTTACGCGATGGGCTCTACTTTTAAAGGCGCTATCGACAATCAACAAGAACTCAATGCGGTTTTGGCTCGCCATCCCGAAATAGAAGTGTATCGCCACGTTGATGCAGCCTTATTTGGTGGCTATCTGCCGTTTACTCAATATCGCTACTTGGTCAACCGTCAACAAATTGAGTATGAGTCAATTTCAATCAGTGGCCACAAATTTTTCGGTATTGACAGCCCCTGCGGACTGTTTTTGACCACTCGCGAAGTATACGACAATCAAGCCTCGTTCGACATCGCTTATCTCAATGCCAATATGCGAATGATTTCGTGTTCGCGTTCCGGTGTAGAGCCGCTGAAATTTTGGTGGTTGCTCAATACTGTCGGCATTGAGGGTTGGAGCGAACAAGCCTCCGCAATGATGGAGAATACCGCATACTTGGTAAACGAACTTCGCCGCATCGGTTGGCCTTGTTGGAACAATGAATACAGCAACACTGTGTTCTTCCGTCGCCCGTCGCCCGAAATTGTAAGCAAATACAATCTTGCCAACAGTTACGATGACCGTTTTGGCGGTCCACTATCGCACATTGTGGTGATGCAACACGTTCGCAAAGATATTATCGACCAATTTGTCAAAGACCTGCAAGGAAATTAACCGTTTTCGCTTCAGCGTTTGTGCTTGCGCTGAAAACGCTCAAGTCTTCGGCGCTGAGCGCGGTTGAGCGGAAATACCGGGTTATTACGAACGAAGTCGTCGATTTGCTGCTCTGTAATAGCGGTGCCGTCGGTCACGAATCCGGCTGCTTTGGCCATCAACAAAAAATTGTTGAAATAGCGAGAGTCATCGGCCGGATTGAGAATGTTCCCGGTTAGAAGCAGATGAATATAGCAGTTCAAGATATCTTGAATATTTTGCTCGGAACAGCGTTTGATGTATCCGGCCATTTGTCCATTGACATATTGGCTCGGTGAAGTTTGAGTTTGCGTTTCAGTCTGCGTTTGAGTCTGAGTTTGTGTTTCAGTCTGCGTCTTCTCTGCTTTCTTTGCGGCGCGAACGGCGGCACGTTCCTCAGCGAGTGCTTTTTTTGCTTTCTTTACGTTGAACGATAGTCTGGTCACAGCCGCGTTTACGGATTGCGAGTATTGAGCGGCATCATTCACGGCTGCGCGAATTTCGGAAATCACGGCATCTGCCATTTTGGCATTGCAACGCGATAAAAGGGCGGTAAGATTTGAAAAATCGTGTGTCATATTTATAGTATTAAAAGATTGCGACACAAAGTTACAATCAAAACATAGCCGATTATTCAAAAATTGGTTTGCCACACCAAATTTTGAGCGATTTTTTTTATGAACCATGGTTTTTTATGAAAAAGACCGTAAATTGTCGCGGTTGATGTGGCTGTTGTGCAATTGAGGAAAATTTTGTAACTTTGCAGTCAATTTGGTATAAATTTTATGAGCAAGACAACAACTGTGCGCATCGGGCGCCTCGATATAGATACGAAAGAGTTTAATGAAGCACCAAATCCGGACAATCTGCCGATTTTGGCCACACGGAATTTGGTGCTGTTCCCTGGTGTTACTATTCCCATTTCGCTGACTCGCGAATATACGCTGGAGTTGGCCCGACGGGCCGCTGACGAGCGGTTTCCCATCGGCATCGTATGTCAGAAAAATCCCGATGAGGAACATCCAACGGTGAGCAAAGGCTTGCGTAGAATGGGTGTGGTGGGCTATGTGTACCAAATTTTGGAATTGCCCGACGAAACCTACACCGCGTTGGTGCATGGTACTCAGCGTTTTCGTATCTTGGGAAGCGCGCCATCGGCCAAAGGCGAGTTGAATGCGCGTATTCAGTTGCTCGAAGAGAAGGAAGTGGTTGATGCCGAGCACTATGCCGAAGTGATGGAAACGTTGACATCGGTGTCGGAAGAGTTGGTGAAGCGCACATTCAATGGCGAGATGGCTATGGTGAACGCTATCCGCGGTGTGTCATCGCTGCCGGAGCGCACCAACTTTATTGCTACGAATTTCCCGCTCGACCCTACTTCGAAAATTCAGGTGCTTGCCAAGAACGACCCGGAGCAACGCGCTATCGCGTTGCTGTCGTTGCTTTTGAATGAGAAAAAGAGGGTGGATGTGACTCAAGACATCTTGAAGCAAGCCACTGAGAAAATGCAAGAAACGCAACGTAGTACTTTCCTGCAGATGCAGATGGAAGCCATCAAGGAAGAACTTTACGGTGGCAATGACGAGGATGATCCGGCCGACGTATTGGCTGTGCGTGCAGAGAAGTTAGCCTTCCCGGCCGAGGTGCGGTCGGCGTTCAACAAAGAGTTGGCCAAGTTGCGCCGCATCAATCAGCAAACCCCTGACTATGCCGTGCAACATTCCTACCTCGAAACATTGTGCGAACTGCCGTGGGGCGCTCCGTCGGAGACCAATTCTGATATCAACAAAGCGGTGGAAGTGCTTGATAATGACCATTATGGTCTTGAAAAGGTGAAGCAACGCATCTTGGAACAAATAGCCGTGGTAATGAACAATCCCAAGGCCAAATCGCCCATCATTTGCTTGGTGGGGCCTCCCGGCGTGGGTAAGACTTCACTCGGTGCATCGATTGCCAAAGCCATGGGTCGCAAGTACGAACGTGTGTCGCTCGGCGGCTTGCACGACGAGGCCGAAATCCGCGGTCACCGTCGCACTTACATCGGCGCCCTACCCGGCCGTATCATCAAGGCAATGAAGGCCGCCGGCACCACCAATCCGGTGCTGTTGCTCGATGAAGTGGACAAAATAGGCAAGGACTACAAGGGCGACCCGGCGTCGGCGTTGCTTGAGGTGCTCGACCCGGAGCAAAATGTCAACTTCCACGACAATTACATCGACCTCGATTACGATTTGAGCAATGTGCTGTTTATCGCCACTGCCAACAACTCGTCGACCATCGAAACTCCCCTACTCGACCGTATGGAGGTAATCAACCTTAGTGGTTATCTGTTGGAAGAAAAGATTGAGATAGCCCGTCGCCATTTGATGCCTAAGGTGTTGAAAGCCAACGGATGGGACGATGACGATATGCCATTCCACATCTCCGATGAGTCGCTTACATATCTTATTGAAAACTACACTGCCGAAAGCGGTGTGCGCCGTTTGGAGAACGTGCTTGGCACTTTGGTGCGCAAAGCCATTTTGGCCAAGTTGCGCAATAAACCGATGGCCGAAGACCTTCAGCCGGATGACTTACGAGAACTCCTCGGCTTGCCATTGTATAATAAGGATAAATACGAGGGCAACGATTTCCCCGGCGTAGTCACCGGCTTGGCTTGGACTCAAGTCGGCGGCGAAATCCTCTTGGCAGAAGCGTCACTCTCGCCTGGCAAGGGCGACCGCCTCACCATCACCGGCAACCTTGGCGACGTGATGAAAGAATCAGCCACTATTGCGCTTCAGTGGGTGAAAGCGCACTGTGCCCAACTCAACATCCCCGCCGAAGCCTTCGAGAAATTCAACCTCCACATCCACTTCCCCGAAGGCGCCATCCCCAAAGACGGCCCCTCGGCCGGCATCACCGTGGCGACTGCCATCGCATCGGCCTTTACCGGCCGCAAGGTGCGCGAACGTATCGCTATGACCGGCGAGATTACCCTCCGCGGCCGCGTGCTCCCCGTAGGTGGTATCAAAGAGAAGATACTTGCCGCCAAGCGTGCCGGCATCACCACCATCGTGCTCAGCACCGAGAACCGCCGCGACATCGAAGATATCCCCGGCAACTACACCGCCGGCCTCACCTTCCACTACGTCGACACCATGACCCAAGTGGCCGACTTCGCTCTGCTCTAATCCCCAATCGCGGGTTACCGAGTGGAGCCCGTGGAGCGGTTCTGCGGCGAGGCGGAAGCCGAGCAGCGGCGCGCCAACCATCCGCGCGTTATTTTTTCTTAAAAATCCTCACTGGCGGTTGCTCGCTGTCCGTTTTCTTCGTAAATTTGTGTGCTTCATATAATAATGTGTAGTAGCCGATTTGGCTATTCTTGCATATTGATATGTAACTTATTATCACACTGATTAATATGTTCAAAACTTTACTTGGAACACGTTTGCTGTTCATCTTACTGATGCTCACCACTATATGGCTGTCGGCAAGCGCTGATTCGTGGAGTTATCCCGAATCAAAACCCGAAAATCCTTTCGACGGCGGAACGGGCACTATCAACGACCCCTACCGCATCGCCACAGCCCAACAGTTGGCCAACTTCGCCTGGATGGTCAACGACGGCACGGATTTCGAAGACCAATACGTGGTGCTCACCGCCGACATCACCCTCAACACCATCCGTTGCTCAGCCGGAACTCACAGAGTCGTAAATATCGACACTTACACCCCGTGGGTGATGATTGGCCACGAGCGCACCTTTAGCGACGACAATTTCGTGGCACATTCGATGGCCGCGGCCACAAAATCATCGGCCTCTACATCCGCGATAACGGCGCCTTCTTCCGCAAAGTCAGCGGCGGCACGGTGCGCAACGTGGTGTTCGACACCCCGTTCTGCTACAACGAGTACGTCCGCGACAGCGATAACAACATCATCAAATACAACGCCGCTATCGTGTCGATGTATGCCCGTGAAGCATCCTTCATAAACTGTAAGGTCGAGAACGCTATCGTTGACGGCTACCATTTCGAAGTCTTCGGCGGCATCCTCAACACCAACCGCACTTCCTCGGCACTCACCACCGACAACGTGGTGCTCACCAAGTGTTCATTCCACGGCTACGTAACCCTGCGCCACTACGCCGATTACTTCGGCTGCATCGTAGGCCGCAGCCGCAAGTACGATACAGACTGGTACATCAGCGAGTGCACGGCCTCCGGCGAAATTGTCGACTACGCAATTTTCAACACAACCCAGGTCTACTACGGCGGCATTATGGGTTATGCCGACAACAATGTAAACATCAGTAAATGTGTTAATTACGTTGACTACACCCGCCACGTCGGCGAGCAGTCCTCGTGGGCGAGTATCGGCGGCATCTTGGGCTTTAGCATCGACGGTTCGAAAGTCACCATCAGCGAATGTGCCAATTTGGGCAAGATATCACTCTAAATAGAGAATCCTCTGCCTTATATCACGAGCGCCGCATCGGCGGCATCGCCGGCAAGTTGACCGGTGAAACCACCATCTCCAACTGCGCATCCTTAGCCTCGATTTACACAAAGTTGTCTGCTTCCGGCGGCTCTGAAGGCTGGAAACTGTCGCACTTCGTAGGCTGCGTCGAAGATAAAACGGTGATTAACAACTGCGTGGTAGTGGGCGATACCTCCGAAGACAGTTATCCCGTGTCGTCCGACCACTACGACCCACTCTGCCGCCAAGTAGGCAGTGATGGCACATTCGACTGTACCAATGTGTACTACAACTGCACCCGCAACACTACCAATGGCACGTTATTTGCTGCCACATCCGTGTCGGGCGCCTCGCAGTACACCTTGGAACAGTTGAAAGATGATGCAATGATTTCGACGCTCAACTCGCACGTGTCCGGCACCGTCTGGGGTCGATACAACAATGACGAAAGCGCCTACAACGGTATGCCCCTGCCCATTTGCTGCGGCGGCGTGGTGACCATGATTGCCGGTAGCGGCACTGCCGACAACCCTTACCTTATTTACAATGAGGCTGAACTCCGCGCCATCGTCAGCGCCGTAAATGGCGGCAACTGTATGGAAGGCAAGTACTTCCGCCTGGCCGATGACATCGACATGAGCAGCGACCTCTTGCCGGCGATCGGCACGCGCGACTACCCCTTCAAAGGCACTTTCGACGGCGGCGGCCACTACATCTCCGGCATCGTGTCGTCTCGTGGCTCGCTGTTCGGCTACTTGGCCGGCACGGTCAAGAACTTGGCCTTGTTCACCTTCACCGCTCAGAAAAGGACGTATGTCGCCCCCATCGCATCGTTGGTCGGTGGCTACTACGCGGAATACGGTATGGAAAGCTCCGTGGTGCATTACGGCTCCGTCTCATCGTGCTATGTCTTGGCCGACTTTAATGCCGTGTGCGACGCTTCCTCCACCTACTCCAATTTCAACACCGATGTATCTTGCGCCGGCGTTTGCGGCACTGTTTACGAAGGTTGCTCCGTGAGCGACTGCTACTTCATCGGCTCGCTCTCAACTACCCTCACCGGCGAAGCTCCCTCCGGCTGGACACCCACCTTCACCGCCAAAATCGGTGGTGTGATTATCAACAACTATGGCAGCGTTGACCGTTGCTTCGCCATCCTCAGCACCTCCACCTCCGGCGACTTCTCTCTCCGCCAAATATGCGGCACATATTACTCCAATTACGGCGACGGTACCATCAATGATTGCTACTATATCACCAATTCCGAAGACGTAATCCAACGCGGCACCCGCCTAAGCACCTACGCCGAACTCAACACCACCTTCGGTGCCATGGAGGCCTTCGGCAGCGGCTTGCAGTTGCCTTACCTGCTCAATGCCAAGCACTACCAAGTGAAGGCCGGCGGCGTTGAAACCGTCATCGATGGTGCACGATTACCCCTCTCCACCCCCAACATGCTGCGCACTTACAGCGGCGACAGCGACGAAGCCCACCTCTGGACGTTGGACAATATGGCCGTCTACCGCGCTGATACCAAGTGGATTAACGTGGTGAACTGCGACCTCGTGCCCGGCTACGACTTCAAATTCGACTGGGTGAGCCAATCTACCTACGGCGCCTAAGGTTCGGTCAACTACACCCTCGAACTCGATGGCCGCGGCTGGTACGGCTTGTGCCTGCCCTGCGACATAAAGTTGGACGAGTTGCCCGACGGTAGCGAACTGTACTACGTGGGCAAGAAAGCCACCAACACCATCAACATGGTAAAGGTGAACAACATCTCCGCCGGCACACCTTGCGTGGTGCACATCGACGGAACCGGCACCTTGGTGCTCAATCTCAACGGGTCGGTGACCACCTCCCCCGGCCATGTCAGCGGCCTCACCGATGCCTACGGCTTGTTCGCCAACACCGACCTGAGCAACGTGGCCGTCTTCGAAGTCGATGCCGAAGGCAATCCCATTTTCAAACATTACGACAACATCGCAGCCGCGCCCTTCTCCATCTACCTCAAAGACACCGACACCGACTTCACCGTAATCTCGCGCGAAGAACTCTACCTCGACTCATCCTACAACGCCAACACCGGCAACATCAACGTCTACTCCGGCCAACAAGTGCCCGTGGTATTGCGAGCCTCCTACCCCGCCGGGCAATGGAATCCAATCGTGCTACCCTTCGACATGAGCGTCGAAACCGCCATCGCTGCTTTCGGCTCTGACTTTGAGGTGGAAGAGATGAAATTCATGCACTATGATTCGGCAACGAACGGCCTCACCATATTCTTCGGTCGCGTGAATATGGCCGATACCCAGTGCGACCTCCTCGCCGGCCACGCCTACCTCATCAAGCCGAGCTCCGACTTTGTCTCCGATTCGGAATTTGCCGATATGCTAATCAGCGCCGACCTCGCCGTGGATGAATTCGCCGACAGCTCCGACCAAGGAGACTTCACCCTTAAAGTCCGACCCTATTTTGATTACGGTGCTTTGAAATGCGACACCGACGAAACCGTATACATCTACGACCCCGCTAAAGACATCTTCAAGCAAAGGGATAGATACGTGGGCTATTCCGGCTTGTCGTTCTATATAACGGTGCAAAATTACGCTCCGACAGTATTGAATATCTACCACGGTGTAACCTCCGGTGTGGAATCACCCGCCTCCACAGAAGCTGAAGCCGAAGTGGTCGGCATCTACGACCTCAGCGGCCGCCGCCTCGCCGCCCCTCAGCCCGGCGTCAACATCCTGCTGATGAGCGACGGCTCCGCCCGCAAAATCATTGTAAACCAATAAATTAACAATAATGATACACATTTTTAGATTAATCTGTCTGGCAGTGATGGCTTGCGCCGCCATCAGCGCCTTGGCTTGGGAAATCCCCACGGAGATGCCGGCCACCCCATTCTCCGGCGGTTCGGGCACGCAAACCGACCCCTACCGCATCTCCAACGCGCAAGATTTGGTCAACTTCTCCTACATCTGCAAATATACCAGGGCGAGCGAAACCAAAGATAAGTACTATGTCCTCACTAACGACATCACGCTCAATAGCGTATCTTCAAAAGAAGACTTGCGCAGCCCTTCTTGCCAAGCCTTGGAAGTCTATCGCTTCGGAGTTTATGACTTTGGCGGCAACTTCGACGGGCGCGGCCACACCATCACCGGCTACGTTTGCGGTGTTCAAGAAGACGATGGCTTATTCGGCCACTTGGAAGGCGCCAAAATCAGCAATGTGACCTTTGACTATGTTGGCCTTGTTGCTCCTATAGAACGTGACCCGACTGCAGAACGTAATGAGACAGTTTGTTGGGCTATTTTGGCAGGAACCGCTGAAAACACCGTTTTTAACAACGTTCATATCAACAATGCGTATTGTTTTAATTATAACTACTCCGATGATCCTGACCCCAATCTTTTACTTGGTGGATTCGTTTATCATACCAATGAAATTGTGGTATTTAACGATTGCTCGATAAATTTGGATATTCATGAGCAATGTGAAGCCTCTAACGTAGGAGGTTTCGTATGCACCAATTCGGGTGAGTTATACATGAATCGATGTAAAGTGGGCGGTGTATGGAGTTGTAACTACCGTTCCACTGACTCTCGTCCGGATTTTTATATAGGCGGCGTCTTAGCAGTTAACGAAGGTACAACCATTATAAGTCAAAGTGTATCCACTATCAAACTTAATTATCAAAATGACGGGTACGATAATATCAATAACCGCCCTTATAATGCATACGCTTCATTTGGCGGATTGGTCGGCCAAAACCATAGTAGTGCTCATTTATTAACCATTAAAGAGTCTGCTTTCATGGGTAGTCTCAAATTCAACCTTTCTTACGACTCTGCCAAAAGATATCCTCCCGTTCTTAAAGGTTGCAGAATCGGTGGTCTCATAGGCTATTGCAATGAAGAGACAATAATCTCCGATTGCGCTTATATCGGCGATATTAACTTCGAAAATACTATTGAAGATGAGCCGCACTACATCGCTTGCCTCATTGGCGATGTAAATGATGATGTGGAAATCAACCGATGCTCAATCGTGTCGTTTGACTCCTATTACTGAAGCATATCATACGAAGAAGATGGTCGCGACCCTGTGGCGCATTACGACGATGAAGTCACACTCGAAAACTCCGGACGCATCTACTACTATGTAAAGTCCAACGGCAATATGGTGTCGAGCAGCTGTGTTAAGAATGCCGGAAATATTCCTACGCTTCTCGTCAGTGATACTTACCTTTCTTACCTTAATGTCGGTCCTCGCACCGTATGGGGTCGCTATAACAACTCGGAAAGTGCCTACAACGGCGCTCCGCTGCCCTTGGCTTGCGGCGGCAATTCCACCGCTTACAAAGGCGCCGGCACCAAGGAGGACCCCTACTTGATTGAAACCGAGGAGGATTTGCGCGCTCTCGCCACGGAGTCATACTCCAATACATTGGTCGGCAAGTATTACAGACAGACGGCCGACATCGTGATGAGCAACGAGCCGTTCTATGCAATCGGACGCGACTATGATTACCCCTTCCTCGGACACTACGACGGCTACGGCCACAGCCACAGCATCACCGGTATGGTGGCTGCCAACGGCTCGATGTTCGCTTACATGTGCGGCTCGGTTGAGGGCTTGGCATTATTGGACTTTAGCGCCGCCGAAGGATGTACTGACGTGGCACCGATTGCAATGTCCGTTGGTGGAAATGTTCCCGGTAGTACCGACTACTACATCGGAACGGTTACCAACTGCTACGCCTGCGGCGATTTGTGGGCGTTTGCCAAAACCACATACTCCGATTTTAAGTCACAATCTGAATGTGCCGGCATCTGCGGCGCCGTATACGATGGGTCATCACTAACCAACAGCTACTTCGTGGGCTCGCTCAACACCTACATCACAGACGATAGTAACGACCCGATTGTATATCAAGATGCGATATGCAACGTCAACTATGGCACTGTTAAATACTGCTACGGCATTGTTTCCTTCAGCAAAGTAAATAATAATGTCGAGCCGTCAATCTATCGCCCCGGCATAAATCATCATAATGCAGATGGCAGCACCTTTACTAACAACTGGTTCATCGCCGTGGGCGATACCAAGGGCTACGATAGTGACAGGCGCTTGGAAACCTACGCTGAATTACGCGCAAAATTCAAAGATGCTCCTTTCGATACATCCGGTTACCTCAATCCGGTGAATAATTATACTAAAT
>SFNM01000044.1 GCA_004552725.1 Bacteroidales bacterium
TTCGCAAAAGCAAAGTAACCACAAAGGGCGGACTCCTGCAAATGGAACCCGCCCTAATTTTTTCAGACCCTCAAAAATTTTTTATCGGACAGCAATAATATTTTCGTTAGCCGTGGGGTGGTACCACGGAGTGGTTCCTCCCCACGGTCGAGGTGCCACCATCACCCGTTCGCCGGAGGGGATCTCTTCATCCGCTGACGATCTGTACGTCCTCTGCAGAGATCCCCTCCGGGGAACAAAATCCATATAAAATCACACCCGCGGGAGCACCCGCTCCGCGGCTGCCCCCGGGGGCTAACGAAAATATAGCGCCTCCGGCGCACCAAAGCCGCTCCGCGGCGACTTGCTAAACCACTATCAATCAACTTGTTGCAGCTTGTTATCTGATAGTACAGGAAATTCAGCAGGATGAGAGGATAAAAAAGGTAATAATCAATCAATAACAAGCGCCGCAGCAAGCCGCGGCGCTACCTGTGGGCGTCTGCGTGGTGGTATTGTTGGGCGCTCGTCTTGTACGCCGCAGCAAGCTGCTGTTGCTTGTTGATGTCTGATTGTCAACGTATTATATTCTGGTCTCCTGCAAATCCACTGTTCTACTGTGTTTATTCGCGTATGCCAGTGGTGGGTAGGTTAGCGGCGGATGGCGAGGTAGGCGGGGTGGCGGGTGTCGGCCAGGCGCGGGGTGAGTTGGCGCACGGCGAAGGCCGCGGTGTCGGCTACGGCGGTGGTGTCGGCGGCATCGGTGATGATTACTACGGAGCCCGGTGCGAGGTCGTTGAGGTGGGCTTTGTCGGTGACTTGCATTTGGTTGTCAAGGTAGTAAACCAGCGAGTAGGTGGGGTGTGTGGCTATTTCGCCGAGAGTGTAGATGGGTCGGCCGGCTGCTTCGCGGCGGATTGTTTCGGCTTGGGGCTTGGACGACAGCGGATTGACGGCGGCGGGCATCACGGCGGCGTTGTAGCAGAGGAATATAGCCCAGATGCAAGCGAACGCGGATGCGGCACTTTTGACTCCATCGCGAGTGAGTAGGACGGCAAAACCGCACATCGCGGGAATGAGGAGAATGCACCAGCGCCACCAGTGGTCGGCGCTAAAGGAGAATTTGCCGAATGGGATAATGGCGGAGGCGATGATGGCTACCGGCGCTATCACGGCCAACACTGCTACGATGCGATTGAAAGCGCGCATTGGAGCGGAGTCGCCGGCCAAAGATATGAGCGTGGCAACACCGTAGGCAAGAAATGGGTAAGCCGGAAGAAGGTATACGCTGCGTTTGCTTGCCGGTATGCAGTAGAAAATGATGATGGTGAGCGCGGCGGTGATGGCCATAGCGGCTCCGGCTGCCGGACGTGAGCGATGTTTCCACCCGATGTGGGCGGTGAGAACCACCAGCAGAGTCCATGGAGCCATTCCGGAGAGGATAGTGATGAAGTTGTAGTAGAAAGGATTGATATGTGAGTCGTATGACATTGTGCCGGTGAGGCGGCCGAAATTTTCTTCCCACACGAGGTCGAGAAATTGAGGCCCGGCATGGAGGTATGCAGCATAATACCAAATGGCGGGAATCATGAGCGCTGAAATGCCGTAAAGTGTTAATTTACCAAGGTTTAGCCACTTGTTTGACCGCATAATTAGGGCATAGATCGCAACGGCCAACAGGGGTAGTGCTGCGCCGATGGGGCCTTTGGTGAGTGTGGCGCCGCTGAGCAGAAGCACGATGGCGATGCGTCGCCACCAACGATGGGGCGTGGCATCATCGTCGATGAGACGTTGGAGCATAAAGATTGCACCTACCATGCAGGCTGTGAGCACCATATCCACACGACATGCTTCCGCCGCACGAAATACTTCGAAGGAGGTGGCAAGTACCAATGCTGTGGCGAAGGCGAATTTGTGGGAGTGATGGCGTTTGGCCCAGAAAAAAGTGGCCATAACCATAGCAGTGGCCGCGATGGCCGACGGCATACGGGCTATAAATTCGTTGACCACGCCGCCGTTGAAGAATAGGGCGAGGATAGATATCAGCCACGCGAGCATTGGCGGTTTGTAGGGTATTTCGCCGCCGGCCACAGGCAAAATCCAGTCGCCGGATTGGAGCATTGCCACCGACACGATTGCTTCGCGCGGCTCGCCCTTGGAGTAGAAGAGCGCATCGCCGAGCCAGGGTATCCACATCACTGCCACGGCTATGAATAGCAAGATGGCAAGCGAGGAGTTGGAAGGAGTGGAACGTTTGGTGTGTGGCATGATGTAGAGCGACGTTATTTGTTGGTTTTCTGACTACTATATGTGGCACCGGCTGTAATAGGCTGATTGCGAAGAATATGCTTATAGCGGTCGGGGTCGTTGATAAGCGATAGCGCTTCGATGAAATCGGGGTTGAGCGGGTTGGTGGCGCGCACGTAGATGCCGTTAGTGAAGATATCGCGAGTGAGCAGACCGAGCGTGATGGCGTGAATTAGTTCTTTGGAGCGCTCCCAATCCTCTTGCGAGAATTCGATTTCAGCCTCAGCAGCACGGTTGAGGATGTCTTGGTCGAGTTCATCGGGAATTATGAAATTTTGGGCGAAAGCGGCCTCGTTGGGGTATTGGGCCAGAATTTGGTCGCGATTTTGTTCGATGAACTTGAACACTGACTTAATAATGATGCTCTTGGCTGAGATTTGGCGATAGAAGGGCGATACGCGCGCAGTGTCAACAGGTACGAACACATCCGGCATAATGCCGCCACCGCCGTACACCGGGCGGTGATTGCGTAGGGTGTAGAAGGTTTCGGTGGTGTCGAGATGTATAGAATCGGGGCACCAGAGTTCGCCGCTGTTGAAGCGGTTGAGCAGGTCGAGTTGGTATTCTTCGCCTTGGCCCTTGACGTATGGCTTTTGGATGCAACGGCCCGAGGGGGTGTAGTATCGGGCAGTTGTGAGGCGTATCATCGAGCCGTCGGGGAAGGGGAACGGCCGTTGTACAAGGCCTTTGCCGAATGTGCGACGGCCTACAACTACGCCACGGTCGTTGTCTTGCACTGCGCCGGCGAAGATTTCTGCGGCAGAGGCGGAATATTGGTCGACAATGACAACAAGACGGTCGATTTTGCGGAGCGAGCCGTTGGAAGTGGCGGTATAATGGCGCTCGGGCGAGTGTTGGCCACGAGTGAACACAATCGGGTCGCCTTTGCAGAGAAATTCGTTCGCGAGGTCCACTGCCGCTTGGAGGTAGCCGCCGCCGTTGGATGAGAGGTCGATAATGAGGTGCTTCATACCGCAGTTAAGGAGCGAATCAGCGGCTTGGCACACTTCTTTGTCGGTGGTTTCGGCGAAGCGTGAGATGGAGATGTAGCCCACGTTTTTGTCGACCATATATGAAGCGTCTACGCTGTAGAGCGGTATTTCAGCGCGAGTGAGATCGAAGGGTAGCAGTTCATCGAACCCTTCGCGCTTGACCTCAATGGTCACTTTGGAGTCTTTGGGTCCGCGGAGGCGTCGAATTACATCGGAGTTGGTGAAGTGTTGTCCGGCCAAGAGAGTGTCGTTGGCGGAGATGATGCGGTCGCCGGGGAGCACGCCTGCGCGAGCGCAGGGGCCGCCGGGAGTGGTTTGAATGATATAGATAGTGTCCTCGAGGAGGTTGAATTGGATGCCGATGCCGAAAAATTTGCCTTCGAGTGGTTGGTTGAGTTCGCGAGTCTCTTCAGCGGTGGAGAATTTGGAGTGAGGGTCGAGGGCGGCAAGCATGGCGATGATTGCTTGGTCGGCGATTGAGTCCATGTCGACACCTTCAACGTAGTAGTTATCAATGATTTCGGCGGTCAGCGATATGCGCTGCTCAGGGGTGAGATTGCGGAAATACTGTCCGCCGGCGAGGAAGGAGCCGGTAGTTATGGCGATGATAATCAGGAATATGAATTTTTTCATAATGTGGGTGTGTATTAAGGGATGAGAGAAGAGATATCGTGGTTGTATGATTGAAGTTCGCGCACAATTGAGGAGGAAATGGCGGCATGCTCGGGCAATGCAAGCAAAAGCACTGTGTCGATGCCCGATATTTGGCGGTTGATATCAGCGATATTGCGCTCGTATTCAAAGTCGGCTACAGAGCGCACGCCGCGCACCAAGTGAGAGCAGTTGAGGCGTCGGGCCAAGTCCACGGTGAGTTCGTGGTCGTAAGCAACTACTTCAACACGCGGCGAGGGGTAAAGCCGCTTGATGTTGTCGAGCCGCTGCGATTGCGAGGCCGAGGAATTCTTGGCGGCGTTGACACCAACGGCTACAACCACCGAGTCGAAAATAGCAAGAGCGCGTTCGAGAATTGACGCGTGTCCGATAGTGAATGGGTCGAAAGAACCGGCAAAAAGGGCGCGGCGTGGTGAGTTAGAGTTGGGAGTCATCTTCTATAACGAGGTTGTCGATGATAAAGTTTTGGCGTTCCATAGTGTTTTTGCCCATATAAAATTCGAGGAGCGCTTCTACACCATCCTCTTTGCGCATGGTCACGCGGTCGAGGCGCATATCTTCGCCTATGAAGTCGGCAAATTCTTCAGGAGAAATTTCGCCGAGACCTTTAAAGCGAGTGATTTCGGCATTTTCGCCGAGACGGTCGATAGCGGCAAGGCGTTCTTCATCATTATAACAATAATATGTGTCGGCAGGCTTCGAGCCGCGACCGCTGCGGCGCGCTGTCTTGCGGTTGCGCACGCGGAACAGCGGCGTTTGCAACACATACAAATGGCCTTTCTTGATAAGGTCGGGAAAAAATTCGAGGAAGAAAGTGATGAGCAACAACCGAATGTGCATACCATCTACGTCGGCATCTGTGGCGATGATTACTTTGTTGTAGCGAAGCCCGTCGATGCCTTCTTCGAGGTTGAGGGCTGCTTGGAGTAGGTTGAATTCCTCGTTCTCATAGAGCACTCGTTGCGACACACCGTAGGTATTGAGCGGCTTACCGCGGAGCATAAACACGGCTTGAGTGTCGGCATCGCGCACTTTGGTGATTGAGCCGCCGGCCGAGTCGCCCTCGGTGAGGAAAATCGAGGAGGCGAGTTTCTTTTCATCGGAGCCGCGCGAGTCGCTGAGGTGGATATTGCAGTCGATGAGTTTGCGGTTGTGCAGGCTTACTTTTTTGGCTTTCTCGCGAGCGAGTTTCGACACACCGGCCATTGCTTTGCGGTCGCGCTCCGACTCTTGCACCTTGCGCAAGATTACATCGGCCACCGAAAGTTCTCGATGGAGATAGTCGTCGAGCTCTTTTTTGACGAAATCGCCGATGAACTTGGCCACAGTCGGTCCGTCGGGACCCATCTCGCGCGAGCCCAGTTTGGTTTTGGTTTGCGACTCAAACACCGGCTCTTCTACTTTGATGGCTACGGCAGCCACCATACCGTTGCGGATGTCGGAGTATTCGAAGTTGCGTCCGAAGAAATCTTTGAGCGTGCGCGACACAGCCTCTTTGAAGGCGGCTAAGTGAGTGCCACCCTGAGTGGTGTGTTGGCCATTGACAAATGAGTAGTATTCTTCGCCGTATTGGTTGGCATGGGTTATGGCAATCTCGATGTCATCGCCACGAAGATGGATAATCGGGTAGAGCGGCTCCTGAGTCATGTTCTGACTGAGCAGGTCGAGCAGACCGTGGCGCGACACAAAACGGTGGCCGTTGAACACCATCGCCAACCCGGTGTTGAGGAATGTGTAGTTGCGTAGGAGCGGCTCAATGAATTCATCGCGGTAGGCATAGTCGCGGAAAATCGACGAGTCGGGCACGAATTTCACCAATGTGCCGTTGGGTTCATCTTGTTCTGAGGGAATGATGTCGGAATCGGATACGAGTTCACCGCAAGAAAAATGTGCTTCGCGGCAGAGCCCGTCGCGCACTGAGCGAATTGAAAACTCGGTGGAAAGCGCGTTTACGGCCTTGATACCCACACCGTTAAGACCAACGGATTTCTTGAAAGCCTTGGAGTCGTATTTGCCGCCGGTGTTCATCTTGGACGCAACATCAATGAGCGAGCCCAGAGGCACGCCTCGGCCGAAATCACGCACTGACACGGCACCCTCGTTTATGTCAACGAGGATTTGGCGGCCGAAGCCCATCATATACTCATCGACAGCATTGTCGAGTACCTCTTTGAGGAGTACGTAGATGCCGTCGTCGCTGCCGGTGCCGTCGCCGAGTTTGCCGATATACATACCCGGGCGTCGGCGAATATGTTCTTTCCAATCGAGGGTGCGGATGTCGTCCTCGCTATAATTGGGGTCGGGAGAAAAGTTGTCCCGATATTCAAAATCAAGTTGATGCTCCATAACACGCAAATTTACGAAAAAAAATTCAGATAGGCGAAATTTTATCAAAATTTAATAAAAAACTAATGCAAAGTGTCTATTGCACTCTACAGTTAGGACAATCGAGACGAGAAAAGACAAATTTTGGAGAAAAAAGATGAATATTCATTATTTTTTTGCTAAATTTGCAGAATGAAATTCGCACAACGAGTCGATAGCGCAGTTCTTGCAATATTGATTGCATTATTGATGACAGTGGCAATGTTGTGGCCGACCGGGTCCACAATGTTGTCCGGTGTGCTGTTTTGTGTCCTGCCGTATGTGATTGGCCGGATGGTTTTACACTGCACTGCCTTCGACAATCGTACTTCGCGCTATGTGCTGATGGGCGGTTGGTTCACGGCCACCCTCGGCTCGCTCATCAATATATGGTATTATACCACAGCATCGGGAGGCACGTGTGCTGCGCCTGTGTTTGAGAATTACGACTCGCTTCGAGATTGGGGCATTGGCACGCAGTTGCTCGCCGGCGAGGCTGTGTATGGCGCTTATGGCTATTTGGTGGCCGGTCTGCGTTGGCTTTTGGGCGATAATGTGCTGAGTGTGATAGGATTTAACGTGCTGAGTTATTTGGTATGTGCCATTTTGACGGGCCAAATCACCTATGAGTTGACGGGAAAAGAGCGCACATCGCGGTTGGCGATGTTGCTCACCATTTTGATAGCATATTTGTGGGCACAAGCCACTACGGTGCTTAAAGATACTCCGGTGGCGATGTGTATGGCGATATTGACTCTGATATTCGTGCGCTCGGAGATGAAGCGCGCACGAGTGTGGGAATATGTATGCGGCGCCATAGTATTGGCGCTGATGGCGGTGATACGAGTGAACTTCTTGTTTATGATATCGGCAATGGCTGTAGTGATGGGTGTGCATCGGCGTCGGTTCTCGCCTGTGATGGCGGCAGTAGTGGCGCTCTGTGCTGTTTACTATCTTATTGTCAGTCAACTGCTGATTATTGCGCCTGACCCATTGCAGATAGCGCACACCACCGGCGAGGTCAGCGATTGGGTTATGGCCGACGACCATACCCGTCCGTGGGATGATATGTTGGGCGGCTCATATTCGATGTTGCCAATGTATAAGCGATTGCTATGGCTGCCGGCTTCGGTAGTGTTGCAGTTTATCTTGCCCTTCCCGTGGAATTTCGAGAGCGCCTATTTGGACGGACCGGCCAAGGTGATGGCGCGCATTGGATTGGTATGGTATTATTGTGGCGCGCTGATATTGTGGTGGCTGGCTGTGAAATGGCGTACAGCCACTGCGATGACTCGGCGCACCGTATTATGTGGATTATTATTAACAGTAGCCACGGCGTATAGCACCTCCGGTCGCGCCTCGCGCTATTGTTTGTCATATCTGCCGATGCTGTTGCCAATAGCGGCAATGGCGCATGAATGTTGGCGAGAGCGGACGCTACAGCGTTGGCTGATAGTGTTCGGCGTGTTATTAATGTTAGGCCTTATAATCTGCTACCTGTTGCATAAACCATGGATTTAAAATTAAAAGTATCAATAGTCACAGTAACCTATAATGAGGCCAAGATGTTGCACTACGCGTTGGATAGCGTGAAGGAGCAAACCTATAGGCATATAGAGCATATTGTGGTGGATGGAAATAGCACGGACAAAACCAAAAAGATTGTTTCGCGATATAGGAGGATAAAGTTTTATAGTCGAGAACCGCTCGGAGTGTATGATGCGCTCAACTATGGGCTGAAACAATGTACCGGCGATATTGTCGGGTTTGTGCATGGTAGTGATGCACTGGCTTCGGCTACAGTTATTTCAAAAGTGGTGAAAGCATTTGAGGCCGACCCCGAACTCGACTTTGTGTATGGTGATTTGCAATATGTGGAGCCGGTGACACGTCGTCGCGGTCGTATATACCACGCCGATAGGTTTGAGCCGCATCAATTGATTGGCGGAATGGCGCCTCCTCATCCTACCTTGTATATGCGTCGCCGTACCGCCGAATACATTGGTGAATACAGCACTGATTATCCTATTGCCGGTGACTTTGATATGTGGATACGTTTATTTAAGGATAAATCGTTGAAATATAAGTACATCCCCGAACTGATAGCGGAAATGACTACCGGCGGACTTTCCACGCGCTGGCGGGCTCGCTTGTTTTATAATAATATTGAGAAACTGCGTGTGCTGCATCACAATGGCCTTCCGGCCAATCCTATAAGATTGGGAATGAAGTACTTGTATGTGATACGCGATGCTATTAGTGATATATTCAATGGCTAATAAAACTACAAAATTATATTTATACGCTCCGGATGGCGACTTTTTGCGCCCATACATCGAGCGCGAGATAAGCGATGTAGAGTTTGTGGCCACCGCCGACCAAGCGGATTATTCATGCGCTGTGATTAGCCTCGACGCCGAGGCTCCGCAAGAGTGCTCTATGGTGCTGCGTTGCCCGGTAATCATCGGCACCGGCATGACAGGCATGGGTATGGAATTTGCGCGGCGGATTTCGCGCGGAATGATGTATCATATCAAAGATAGCGAAGCCGCAATGTCAGTGGTGCATGCCGTCGATGTGGCCAAGGCCGTGCGGTTGTCTCTTGGCGATGAAGGCCAATATGTGATAAGCGACGGTTGCAACCACACAATTCGCGACGTGGCTGAAGCATTGGCTTGGCGCATCGACCATAAACGAATATATACCTTGCCACGGCTCTGGGCGCGCTGGTTGCTTGGCCGACGGATGCTGGAGTATCTGACCTCCGACCACACGGCCGACGGTTCGGCCTTTGCCGAAAAATATGATTTTCAACCCCAAGATGTGTGCAACTATCTGCGCACACATGTCTACGACCATGAAAGCCTCTGAAATCATCGGATTGAGCGGCAAAACGCTTAAATCGTTGCTGAAGATTTGTTTGCAGTCGCGCCCGGTCAAGAGTGAGCCACCGGTGGAGCGCGGCTCGCAGATTATTGTGCTGGCCAATGGGCCGTCGCTACGCACTACAATGGCTCAACACATGGAAAAACTGCAGCAAAGTGCCACTTTGGCAGTGAATTTTATGGCCAACGCTGCGGAATTTCGTCAGATTAAGCCTCGATACTATGTGCTGGCCGACCCCCACTTTTTCGAAGGCTTGAGCCATGAAAACGTAAAAGATTTATGGCAAAATTTGCGTGCAGTTGATTGGTCTATGCGCCTTTATGTGCCTCGAGAAAGGATGAAACAGGCTCGCACATTAATGGATGGCAGCAAGGTGGAACTCATGGGATATAATTTCGTGGGAATTGAAGGATTTGCGTGGTTTGAAAATTTGGTGTTTAGGGCCAAATTAGCTATGCCGCGGCCGCGCAATGTGCTGATACCGGCATTGATGGCCGCCATTAGAGCAGGATACACCGAGGTTTACGTGGTTGGAGCCGACCATTCATGGATGGAAACATTGCGAGTCACCGAGGAAAACCATCTGGTGTCGGTGCAGCCCCATTTTTACAACGACAGCAAATCCGAACAATTGCGAAGCGCCACGGAGTATCGCGGCTATCGCTTGCATCAAATCTTGGATAGTTTTAAGATTGCTTTTGAAAGTTATCATCATCTGCGTCGATACGCAGATAAGCACAACATTCATATTTACAACTCCACGCCGGGTAGTTATATTGATGCCTTTGAGCGCAAAGGGTTGTAGCCGAGCAAATTAAGCAAGCATTTCTTCAAATATCTCGATAGCCGTGGCCACAGATTTCACATTCTTGATGGCGAAACTGCGGCGTGCGCTGTTGCGTCGGATTTCAACGCGCCGCGGATGCTTGTTAAGGTAATCAAGTATACGCCCGAACATAGGCGACATATAATATGCCTTGTTGGAGTCGTCGACAAAGTAGATATACATCACACCCGCTTTGAGGTTGACTTTCTCGATGCCCAAATGGCGAGCGAGGCGGCGCAACTTGGGTATGCGCATCAATTCTTCGGTTTCGGGCGGAATATGGCCGAAACGGTCGCGCAAACGGTTGGCGAAAGCTGCTATTTGGTCGTCGCGTTCGATAGAGTCTAATTCTTGGTAAAGGGCAATGCGCTCCGATGCTTGTGGCACGTAGGTGGCCGGCAGTAGCAGTTCCATATCGCTTTCTACAGAACATTCGGCCACGAATTCTTCGGAGTCGTTGATGTCGTTTTGGGCCGTGTCGAGGTCGGCAAATTCTTCGGTGCGGAGTTCTACAACGGCTTCGCGCAATATTTTTTGGTATGTTTCGTAACCCAAATCGGCGATAAAACCGGATTGTTCGGCTCCGAGGAGGTTGCCGGCTCCGCGGATGTCGAGGTCTTGCATGGCAATGTGGATGCCGGAGCCGAGTTCCGAGAAACTTTCTATGGCTTGGAGGCGTCGGCGAGCCACAGGCGAGAGCGCTGCACCGGCGGGTATGAGAAGGTAGCAGAACGCTTTGCGCGAACTGCGACCTACGCGTCCGCGGAGTTGGTGGAGTTCGCTCAAACCGAAGTTCTGCGCGTTATTTACGATTATGGTGTTGACTCGCGGCATATCAATACCGCTTTCAATGATGGTGGTTGAGAGAAGCACATCGTAGTCGTGTGCTGCGAAGTCAATGATGGCTTTTTCGAGTTGCTCGGGCGGCATTTGGCCGTGCGCCACGATTGTGCGTGCGTCGGGCACGAGCCGATGTACCATATTTTCGAGGTTGTATAGCCCTTCGATACGGTTGTTTACAAAGAATACTTGCCCGCCGCGAGCAAGTTCGAAGTTGATGGCTTCGCTCACGGTGGCATCGTTGATTTCGTCAACGGTGGTGACAATGGGGTAGCGGTTGGCCGGCGGAGTGGTGATGGCCGATAGGTCGCGAGCACCCATAAGCGAGAATTGGAGAGTGCGCGGGATGGGGGTGGCACTCATAGTGAGGGTGTCGATGTTCACCTTGAGTTGTTTGAGTCGCTCCTTTACAGCCACGCCGAATTTTTGCTCCTCGTCGATGATAAGCAAGCCTAAGTCCTTGAACTTTACGGCTTTGCCGATGAGTTTGTGAGTGCCGATGATGATGTCGATTTTGCCGGCAGCCAAGTCGGCAAGGATCTCCTTGGTTTGCTTGGGCGAACGGGCGCGCGAGAGGTAGTCGACCCGCATGGGAAATTCGCGTAGACGCTCGGTAAATGTGTTGAAGTGTTGATAAGCAAGAACCGTGGTGGGCACAAGCACTGCCACTTGCTTGCCGTCGGCCGCGGCTTTGAAGGCGGCGCGAATGGCCACCTCGGTTTTGCCGAAGCCTACGTCGCCGCATATAAGACGATCCATCGGGCGGTCGCTTTCCATGTCGGCTTTCACGGCTTTGGTGGCGGTGAGTTGGTCGGGAGTATCTTCGTAGATGAACGATGCTTCCAACTCTTGCTGCATATAGGTGTCGGGCGCGAACGCGTGGCCTTTTTGCTCGCGACGAGCCGCGTAGAGTTGGATGAGGTCGCGAGCGATGTCTTTGAGTTTGGCCTTGGTGCGCTCCTTCATTTTGTTCCACGCGCCGGAGCCGATACGGTTGAGTTTGGGCGGTACCCCTTCTTTGCCGCGGTATTTGGCGAGTTTGTGTAGCGCGTGGATGGATACGAAGATTATATCGTTGTTCTGATATACGAGTTTAATCATTTCCTGCATCCGACCGCCCACGTCGGTGCGAAGCAACCCGGCAAATTTGCCCACACCGTGGTCTACGTGTACCACATAGTCGCCCGGCTCAAGAGAATTCAATTCTTTGAGCGAAAGAGCCAAACGGCCGCTGCGCACTTTGTCGCTTCGGAGCGTATAGCGGTGGAAACGGTCGAAAATTTGGTGGTCGGTGAAAATGCAACGGTGATTGAGATGGTCCACGAAACCTTCGTGGATGGTGCCATCGACGGGTTGGAATTGAATGTTGTCGCCGCGGTCTTGGAAAATCACTCGCAGACGTTCGAACTGTTTGGGGTTATCGCTGAGTATGAGAAGTTTATAATCCTCGGCAAGGTATTCCGAGAGCGTTTTGCTTATGAGGTCGAAATTCTTGTGGTAAAGTCCTTGGGGTGAGGTCTTGCAGTCGAGGATAGCCGATGCATCCGGCGCTTCTGTCCCGGAAGTGAAGTACAATTTGCGAAAACGGTTAAGGTCGGCAGCAAATTGTGCGGGGGATACGATATGGTTGGTGGCTTGGGTGTCGGTGTCGTGATCTGCCCAAAGCGCACTGGCGCTCATTGATGTTTGGGCGATGTCGTTGATGCGCGACAACAGGTTGTCGGGACATCGTATGGCGATGAGCGTATCGGGATTGATGAATTGCAGAAGCGACTGCTTGGCGGTGTTGGCTTGTGCTTCAACGTCGCTCACAATGTCAACCCGATTGAGGTTAGTTTCGGAGAGTTGGGTTTCGATATTGAAGGTGCGGATGGAGTCGATGTCGTCACCGAAAAAGTCGATACGATAGGGCAGTTCGCTACCGTAGCCGAATATGTCGAGGATTGAACCGCGCACGGCGAAATGGCCGGGCTCGAACACATAATCTTCTTCTTTGAAGCCCAATTCGCGCAATTTCTGCTGGAGACCTACGAAATCGGTAGTGTCGCCTACGTTGAGAGATATAGTGTTGGCTGTGATGTCGCGCGCGGAAGCGACTTGCTCGGCTAAAGCTTCGGGATATGACACAATGAATTTCACTCCGCTATTGGGGTCGGCGATGCGGCGTAGGGATTCGGTGCGGAGTACGACGGCCGGCGCGTCGACTTGTCCGTATTTGATGTCGCGCTTGTAGCCCGAAGGGAAAACGGCGATGGCATCTTCACCGATGGCGCGAGCGAGGTCGTGATAGAGATAGCCTGCATCATCAATGTCGGAGCCTACCACCAATATGGGGTGGGGGTGGACGATGTGCGAGAGGAGTAATGCGGCAGCCGAACCGGCGAGTGCGGTGAGCGTGGGTCGTGACCCGCCGTTTGTAATCAAGTCGCTGAGGGCTGCACAACGAGCATCGCCCGGAAATATCGGTGCTAAATCAGTGATATTCATTGCGTTAATCAGCAGGGCTCAAAATTGAGCGATATTTTTCCGGGTCGAGGAGAATATTGCGGGCGATGTCGAACGAGGTGTCTTCTTTCAGGCGCCGTTCTACACATTGTCCTTCGCTGAAATAGCGCTCGGAGATTTCCATATCAAGCATCCTGATGAGTTTTTGACGATTGAATTCAAGGTCGTGGTCGAGGTTGTGCTGTAGCATGGCTGCAAGAGCATCGATAGCGGCAGTCACGGAGTCGTTGGTGTAGCCTTCGATTTTAACGGCATCGCGCAGGTATTTTATGCCCATATCGCACACATGATCGTAGGTGGGATTTTGGTACGCGAGGAATTGCTTGAAATCGTTGAAAGTGGTGGAGTCGGGACGCCATTCTATTGGCAGTTCCGCCCCGTTGGTGTGGCGGAAGTAAGTTGCGAAGTTGTAGGCCCAATCGCCGTTAATTGCGTTGTAGAGAAGGCTGTTCAGAGTAGTGTCTTCATCAATTACATCGGGGGTGATGCCTCCGCCGTCGAGCACAATGCGACCGTGGGCCGTGCGCCATTCTTTGCGTAGCGAGTCTGGCACCGGAATCGGGTCGCCATCGGAGTCGCGGTGGCTGTAATCGAGCACTTGGATAAGGCGCCCGCTGGGAATGTAGTAGCGCGCGTGGGTGATTTTCAGTATACCATCGTAAGGCAGGCGGCGTGACCCTTGCACGAGCCCTTTGCCAAAGGAGCGCGAGCCGACAATCACGGCACGGTCAAGGTCTTGTAGGGCTCCGGCCACGATTTCAGACGACGATGCGCTGCCGTTGTTGATAAGCACAACCAATGGCAGTGTGGGCGCCAACGGCTTGCGCGTGCTTTTGTACACCTTGCGGTCGGCATCTTCGAAGCCTTGTATACGCACCACTTCAGTGCCTTTGTCCACGAAAAGACCCACGATTTGTACCGCACTTTCAAGCAAACCGCCTGGATTGCCGCGCAGGTCAAGTATAAGACCGTTAAGATTGCCCGAAGCACTCATTTCATTGATGGCTTCTTCGATGCGTGTAGCCAAGTTCTCGTCGAAGCCGGTGGTGTTAATGTATCCGATACCCTCATCGTCGAGGTGGAAGTATGGCATTGGGTCTACTTCGATATCTTTGCGGGTGATGTCGAGGGTGATAATGGAATCGTTGAGATATGGACGTTGCACTTTCACTATTATGTGGGTGTTGGCATCGCCACGGAGCCATTTGGATGCGTCCTCAGTGGTGGTGGCTGGTGTGATGGCATGTCCGTCGATTTCCACGAAACGGTCGCCATGGAGCAAGCCGCTGTTGCGAGCCGGTTTGCCGTAATGAGGCTGGTATGCCACGATGCTGTCGCCGACTTTCGATATTACGCACCCGATACCACCGTAATGGCCGCTGGCGATGCTGGTAAATTCTTCCAACTCATCTGAGGCATAGTAGGTGGTATAGGGGTCGATTTGGTACAACATATAGTCGATGGCTTCGCGCGACAGTTTGTCGAAATCGAGGGTGTCAACATATACATCGTTGAGATTTTGCAATATTGCGGAAAATATGCGGACATTGCGCGACACGTTGGCTGATGATGCACGTTGACGTGCATACGATGAGAAATTGCCGATGGTAACGCAGGTGGCCAGAGCCACAAATATGTAAATGGTGAACTTTTTCATAGTCATAGAGAATAACACTGCGAAGTTAGGGAAAATTTGTGGAATAAACATAAATAAACTATTAAAAATGGCAATTGCAGCACAAAAATTCAATGTAACTTTGCACCGCAAAACCCCGGAGGGGGCTAAATTCGCTTCAATAGCTCAGTCGGTTAGAGCATCTGACTGTTAATCAGAGGGTCGTTGGTTCGAGTCCATCTTGAAGCGCAA
>SFNM01000140.1 GCA_004552725.1 Bacteroidales bacterium
AACCAATAGCAAAACATATTCGACCTAAAATTTTTCTATTTGCCAAAAAAATCCCGACAAAAAAAAATGAGTTTATTCGATGAATTACAGAGATTTAGACAAATAATTGCCCTTTAAGAATGGCCACAAATTGAAAGGAACGGGTAGAAGTAAGCAAAAAACGTCATAAAAAAAGCACATTTTTACGCAAAATTCACAAAGTCCCCTACCCTACCCCTCAGTTTGAAATATAATTTTTAATTGACAAAAAACGTATTTTGTCGCAAAAAATTTGTATCTTTGCACAAAATTTACTTATCACATCAACCTAACTTACCATGAACATTTTTACACGTCTTGTATGCGGCGCGTTATTGGGTGCATCGGCTCTGAGTGCCTCTGCCGCAACCTTCGTGGGCGAACGTAGCGATTTCCGCGATGAAACCATCTACTTCGCAATCACAACCCGTTTTTATGACGGCGACCACTCCAACAACACTTACTGTTGGGATGGCGTCAAAAATATCAACGACCCGGAATGGCGCGGTGACTTCAAAGGGCTGATCGCCAAACTCGACTACATCAAAGCCCTCGGTTTTACCGCCGTGTGGATTACCCCGGTGGTGGAAAACGGTTCCGGCTTGGACTATCACGGCTACCACGCGTTCAACTTCCAAAAGGTTGACCCGCGCTACGAAAGTGAGGACTGCAAATTCCAAGACCTCATCGACGCTGCCCACGCTCGTGGCATGAAAATCGTGCTTGACATCGTGCTCCAGCACACCGGCAACTTCGGCGAAGAGCACCTTTGCCCCATGTTCGTGAAGGACTACACCAAGAACCTGTCGAACATCAACACCTCAATGTTGCTCCACCCAGACACCCAGCTGCCTTCCAACTACTACAACCTCCCCGCCGGCCAGCAGTACTCCGCTCGCCTGTCGCTGATGAAGAACGTGGACGGTGTGAACCACGACGTGCACAACTACTGGCACCACTACGCCCACTTCAACTGGGACGATCCCAGCCGTTGGTGGGGCCAAATCGCCGGTGACTGCGTCGATCTCAACACCGAGAACCCCGCTGTCTACAATTACATCATCGACTGCTACGGCAAGTTCATCGCCATGGGCGTGGACGGCTTCCGTATCGACACCGGTGGCCACATCGCTCGTCTGACCTTCAACAAAGCCTTCATCCCCGGCTTGATGGCCATCGCCGAGCAGCATAAGGACAAACGCGGCGGCGCTCCCTTCTTCATGTACACCGAAGTATGCGCTCGTTCGCAAGAAGTAATCTACCGCGGCCAAAACTACAACTGCTCGCCCTGCTTCTACACCTGGAAGGAAGAAAAAGACTACGCTTGGAGCGACGACCCCGCCGACTGGGACGCTCAAGTGGTGATGGAAGGCGAATACGGCGATGCTATCAACGCTAAGTCCGTGCTCCAACAAGCCGACGACTACCTCGGCCACGACTTCACCCTCGCCCGCTCCAACAACGCGTGGCTCGACGGCAACAACTACCGCACCGAAGACTACTCGCAATACTCCGGTCTGTCAGTGATTGACTTCCCCATGCACTGGCGCTTCCGCTCCGCTTCGAACGCGTTCACCGTTCGCTCCCAGGACGACCTCTACAACGATGCTCGCTACAACGTGGTATACGTTGACTCGCACGACTACGGCCCCGACGGCGCCGACGGCTACCGCTACTCGTGGGGCGCCGACAACTACGCCGAAAACATGTCGCTGATGTTCACCTTCCGCGGCATCCCCTGCTTGTACTACGGTTCTGAAATCGAATTCCGCGCCGGTTGCATCATCGACAAAGGCCCCATCGAAGCCCTCAAAGACACCGGCCGTGCATACTTCGGCGGCTACATCGAAGGCTCCGTCAACGTGTCCGACTTCGCCCAATACTCCGGCGCCACCGGCAACATGGCCGCCTCGCTCGCCAACCCCTTGTCGCTTCATATTCAACGCCTTAACCAAATCCGCGCCGCTATTCCCGCTCTGCGCAAAGGCCAATACTCCTGCGACGGCTGCTCCGGTTCGATGAGCTTCAAACGCCGCTACGTTGATGCCAACACCGACTCCTACGTGCTGGTAACCATCAGCGGCAACTCCACCTTCACCAACATCCTCAACGGCACCTACACCGACGCCATCACCGGCGACGTGAAAGTAGTTACCAACAACACCCTTACCGCCGAATGTTCCGGCCAAGGCAACATGCGCATCTACGTGCTCTCCACCGACAAAACTCCCGCCCCCGGCAAGGTCGGCACCGATGGCAAGTACCTCTACGCCACCGCCCCCGTAATCGCCGAACAACCCGGCTATGACGGCAACGAAGAACCCGAAGACACCGAAACCGTGCGCGACACCACCCCCGGCACCCCCGGCACCGGAGGCGCTGTTGAAGAACCCGAAACTCCCATCGAACCCTCGATGAGCGAAGGCGAACAAGCCGTGTTCTTCGAATCCACCCAAGGCTGGACCGCAGTCAACGCTTGGATTTGGACCTCCGGCACCAACTACACCGGCGGCAAATGGCCCGGTCAAGCCCTCTCGTACCTCGGCAACAAGGTCTGGAAGTGGTCATACTCCGGCGAAGGCAAAATCGATAACGCATTGGTAATCTTCAACAACGGCTCGACCCAAACCTCCAAAGACGGTTGGCAATACGTCAACGGCGGCTACTACAACGACAACGGCTACGTGAAGACCATCGAAGGCGCCGGTGAAATTCCCGACGAACCCGTCACCCCGACCGACCCCTCGACCTACACCGCTTACTTCAACAACACCGTGGGTTGGTCAGTGCCCTACGTTTACGTATGGAACAAAGCCACCGGCAAAACCTACTCCAGCGCGTGGCCCGGTACTGCAATGACCGTTGATGCCGAATCCGGCTACTACAAATTCACCTGCACCGTCACCGAAAATAATCCCGACATGATGATTATTTTCAACAACAACGGTTCTCCCCAAACCGGTGACCTGAAGTTCTACAACAACGGTGTCTACACCTACGAAGGCGGCTTCACCGGCGAGTACTACAGCTCCATCAGCGACCTCGCCGCCCTCGGTTTGAAGGTCTACACCGCCAACGGCCAACTGGTGATTGAATCGCCCGAAGCCGCTTCCGTCAACATGGTGCGCGTGGACGGTAGCGTTGAACGCCTCCAACTCCACATTGGCATCAACACCTTCGACCTCCCCCGCGGTTTCTACATCGTCAACACTACCAAAGTAGTCCTCTAATAGAAAAACCCTCCTAATAACCAAGGCGGCGACCCCCACGGGCCGCCGCCTTAATTATTTATTAGATGATTCTAGCAACTTATCGACGGAGGAAGGGTCGAGGGGACCGCCTTCGTAGCGGTGGGCGCGGGCATCGGCGAGCGATTGGCGGGTAAGGTCATTGGGCTCCGAATAGGCCACGTTGATTAGAATGCACTCGATGAAA
>SFNM01000141.1 GCA_004552725.1 Bacteroidales bacterium
TAATTAAAGACAGTATCAAAATCACCCTAAATGCACTTCATGCTTATAGATTCGCTAGAAAACAGGGAAACGTGCCGAATATGGAATATGATAGCGACGTGAAAACTCGATGTGATAACTTACTGTTGGAGGCTCGAGTGGCCATTCGTCTTTTAGAAGAAAACATTCCCAACCTTTACACCCCCGAGGGATTTGAAAAGGTTTTTAAAGAAGGTTTCTTTCCTGTACCTTATTTGATGGATTTTAATGATCGTTGGCCTAAAGCACGAATGTGGAAAACAGCTCTCAAGAATGGAGGTATCAGTGTGGTTGATAATGATGGTAACATTATTAATACCGCTGATAGATATCACTACATTATTGACCATTTTACGGACTGAATACAAAACTATATAGAATTTAATACAATACAAGATTATTATCTTGCTTTGTTAATTGGAACTATTTCACACTTTGTAATATTTACACTTCTTGCATTTAAAAGTGTGCAAACTACAACTTTCACATACATATTAGCATTGAAATTATGGAACGGAAAAGGATATTGCTTTGTTTGGCGCACATGAGCGCTGACGGAGCGGAGCAGCGCTTTGTTAAGGAGGCGTTCGACTCCAATTGGGTGGTGCCTCTCGGCCCTAATGTTAATGGCTTCGAGGCCGACCTCGAAGCGTTCGTAAACAGACCAGCAGCCTACCCCCAGCCCCTCCCTGAAGGGAGGGGGGTAGCCTCACCCCAACCCTCCCCTGAAGGGAAGGGAGTGTTTACTGCTGACCCGCTTTATTATGGGTTGCTGAAGGAGTTTGCGGAAGAGAACCGCAATAATCCTACGGAAGCTGAACGCGTGTTATGGGAAGTCCTTCAGAATAAGGGTATTGGGCTGAAATTCCGCCGACAACACATTATCGAGGACTTCATCGTCGACTTCTTCTGTTTTGAAAAGATGTTGACCATCGAATTGGATGGCGGCTATCACAAACGCCCTGCGCAAATGAAAAGCGATGCCGAACGCACCGCCCGCCTCAAAGAGCTGGGCTACACCGAGTTGCGCTTTACCAACGAACAGGTACTGGGTGATATAGATGGTGTAGTAGAAGAAATAAGAAAAAAAGTAGCCTACCCCCAGCCCCTCCCTGAAGGGAGGGGGGAAGCCTCTCACCAGCCCTCCCCTAAAGGGGAGGGGGATCAGACCAGCAATCAAAAGCCCCTCCTTCAGGAGGGGTTTGGGGAGGCTGCTGAGGAGGCTTGTTGCGCTAAGGTGGTGGCGCTGTCGGCTGGTACGGCGGCGGTGCACTTGGCGCTGCTGGCTTGTGGCGTGGGCCCGGGCGATGAGGTGTTGGTGCAGTCGTTCACGTTCTGCGCTTCGTCGCACCCCATCACCTACCTTGGTGCCACGCCGGTGTTCATCGACTCGGAGCCGGAGACGTGGAACATGGATCCCGCGTTGCTCGAGCAGGCCATCCGCGACCGCATTGCCGTCACAGGTCGCAAGCCCAAGGCCATCGTGCCGGTGGCGCTGTATGGTATGCCATACAAGATTGATGAAATCATGGCAATCGCCAATAAATACGACATTCCCGTGGTAGAAGACGCCGCCGAGGGCTTCGGCTCGCGCTTCGACGGCCGAGTGCTCGGCACCTTCGGCCGCTTCGGCGTGCTCTCGTTCAACGGCAACAAGATGATTACCACCAGCGGTGGCGGAGCGCTGATTTGCAATCAACCCTCTGACGCCAACACAATCATGTGGTACGCCACGCAGGCGCGCGAAGCCTATCCCTACTACCAGCACGAGGCCATCGGTTACAACTACCGCATGAGCAACATCTGCGCCGGCATCGGACGCGGTCAGATGACCATCGTCAACGACCACATCGCCCACCACCGCCATGTGCAGCACCTCTACGAGCAACTGCTTGCCGACGTGCCGGGTGTGAGCGTGCACTCTCAACCCGCCGACGGTCGCTACGACTCCAACTACTGGCTGTGCACCATCACCATCGACCCGGAGGTGCGCGTCGTGGGTCAGGAAAATGCTTACCGCCAGGTGATTACCGGCGCTGTGGGCGGCGCCGCCGGCGTGATCCACGCCGTGGACTGTCCCACTACCGACTGCCAGCCCAACGCCAACGTTGAGGCCATGCGCGTAGCCCTCGACAATGCCAACATCGAAGCCCGTCCGCTGTGGAAGCCGATGCACCGCCAACCCATCTACGCTTCTGCTCCGGCCTACACCAACGGTGTGAGCGAAAGCCTCTTCTACCGCGGCCTGTGCCTACCCGCAGGCCCTTACGTCACCAACGACGACGTGCGCTACATCGTCGACAGCATCAAAGCCGCCATCATAGCCTAAAACTGCTGTTCACACCCACCTACCAATTCATCGTGGCCGAGGGCTTCCGCAGCCTGCTAACCGCCTCCGCTGAGCGCCCAATGCGCGCCAACAGCCTTGGAGATGACGGCATCCAAACCATCACCTACAACGACCAACAAATCCCGGTTGAATTCGACTCCGATAGCGATGTAAGCCTCCAAATCGACCCTGCCGCCGACTCCGCCACCGCCCGCTACTACAACCTCCAAGGCATCGAAGTCAGCCCCGACGCCCTCACCCCCGGCATCTACATCCGTCGCCAAGGCACCACCGCCACCAAAATCCACTTCCGCCCCTAATCCACATCTCTAAATACCGCAACGAAGGCCGAGAGCACCCTCCCGGCCTTCGTTGCGTTAAGTACTATCAATCAAGATTTTGCGGAAGAGTATGCTCGAAACTCAGCCGGAGTCATTCCATACTTTTCCAAGAAGAGACGGTGGAAGGTTTGGCGATTAGAGAAGCCACATTCTTGGGCAATACCTTCGATGGTGTAGTTGTTCTTGGTTTTGAGCAGATCGACCGAGTGCTCAAGGCGAAGGTCGTTGATATACCCGGGAAATCCGTTGGCAAACTGGCGGAAAATTGCCGATAGACGCTTAACGGGCACACCAATCAACGAAGCGGCGTCCTCGCGATGGAAATTTTGTTGGAGATACAATTTCTGCGACACGATACGGCGGTTAAGATAAGTAAAAAGTTGCGAATCATCGGCCGAAGCGTCGATTTGCGGCTCCGGCTGCTTGATAATTGACTGAATTTGAATGGAATGAGATGCCGAGAGTTCATCAATAAGTGTAGCCGAAGCGCGGTTTTTGCGCCTTATTTTGCGATTGTAGTAAAACAGCACAACCAGCAACGCAAAGACGATAGCAAGCACGACAATACCCACAATGATTGCGGCATGTTGTTCAGATAATTTTTGCTGCTGAGCAATCATCTGCAGTTCATAGTCCTTGGTTTTGTAAATATTGCTGTCCGGTAAAACTCCCAAGAGCATAAAATCCCTCCCCGAAGTCCTGTAAAATAGGACTTCGGGGTTTATTTTTTCAAAAGTAAGCCCCCCTA
>SFNM01000142.1 GCA_004552725.1 Bacteroidales bacterium
CCGTGGTTGAAACCGGCGACTTCCACTCATCGCCTGTGAAAGTCGACGCTTTCACCCTTAACAGTTCAGCAGTTCCCTCAAGTTATATGGAGGTTCAGTACTATCCCTTAGATGGCAGTGCGAGTGTTGCAGGTGAAATCACTGTGGAACCGGAAGAACGTTCATTCACTTTCACCACAGAAAACGTACCATCAGACGTGGTATCAGTAGATGAACTGGGCGGTTCTTTCTTGGTTAAGATTAACTTAAAACTCGCGGGAGTTGAGACCGTGGCCCGTGCTTTTGACTTAAAAGACCTTACACTCCAATTGCCTAAGGGTCTTCACGTCACTTCTGTTGAAGGCGGCACATACGACCCCAACACCGGTATGGCCACCATACCCAACCGTCGAGTAGAAGGAAATTCCACTACTCTCACCATTCAAGCCGACCGTGCGGATTTCAACAAACTTGGCGCCGACTACGACTATACTAATGCTAAAATCGACGCCACCGGTAAAGTGTATTTGAAACAAGTCACTTTTGGACTTAATCAAAGCGACTTGATTGGCAACAACCAACCTGCTACTTTCAATTTATCATTGGATTATACGTTGCCATCCATTAATATCGACTCTTTCTCCGGCACAATTAAATATAATATCACCGGCGTGGACATCAGCCCCGTGTCGCTTACCGACCTGCCTGATGTGCTATCGCAGCCGGGCACCGACATCCGCATCGCCAACCCGCAAGTATATCTGCAACTGAACAACCCGGTGCAACAATACGGCGTAAACGCACAAACCGGTTTGACCCTCACCGGTGTGCACAACGACGGCACTCGCAAAGTGTGCACCCTCGACGACAACTATTTCACCCTCGGCACCTCCAACCCTTCAGGTTTATATAATTATTGCATTTCTCCGACAATGCCCGACAAGTTATACGCCGGATACGAAGGAGCGCAGCATGTGAAATTCACTTCATTAAGCAATATTTTGAGTGGCAACGACATTCCATCGAGCATTGAAATCGAGTTGGACAATCCTTGTGTGCCACAACAACACGTCAACAACTTCCTTTTAGGCCAAGACATCGCATCCGTTAATGGTGAATATACATTCTTCGCCCCATTGGCGCTCAATCCCGACTCAAAAATCACCTACACCGACCAAGTTGACGGATGGAGCTCGGAAGACCTCGACGCAGTGACCATCACCAAACTCACTGTCACTGCCGACATCACCTCCGACCTGCCCATCGACCTCGATTTCACCGGATATCCCATTGATGTCAACGGTAATCAAATCAATAATGTCACCATTGAAGGTGCTCACGTCAGCGCAAACGCTCAGGCACAAGCCCTCACTCTCACCATTACCGGAGAAATTCGCAAACTCGACGGCATACGGTTTGTGGCTGTTGCAACTTCTCAAAATGCAGATACCTTGCGCCCCGATATTAAGATTGTAGTGAGCAAAGTTCGCCCCGTAGCAACCGGCTACTATGAAAAAGAACTCTAACATCTTCATCACTTCTCATTACCAATCATCAAATATCATATTACTATGAAATCCTTCAACAAACTCACCATATTAGGCGCCGCAATGATTTGCGCTGCGTCTGCATCGGCTCAAACATCTGCTTCGGGCTACTTTTTGGAAGACTACATATATCGCTTCCAACTCAATCCGGCCTTCGGCAACTCTCGCAGTTTCGTGGCTATGCCCGGCTTGGGTAATCTCAACGTAGGTTTGACCGGCAACCTCGACCTTCAAGACGTAATTTACACCATCAACGGTAAAACCACTACCTTCCTCAATCCCGGTGTAAATACTCAAGAATTTCTGTCGAATATCAGCGACAAGAACCGCCTCCAAGTAAATCTTCACGAGCAAGTATTGGCTACCGGCTTCAACGCTTTCGGCGGCTATAACACCGTGAGCATCAGCGCTCGCGCCGACGTAGGCGTAAGCCTCCCCTACTCCATTTTTTCACTACTGAAAGAAGGAGCGCAAAACCAAACCTACGACATCGCCGACATCAATGCCAAAGCCTCGGCATGGGCTGAAGTAGCCTTCGGTCATTCGCGCGATATCAACGAAGAATGGCGCGTGGGCGGCACATTCAAATTCTTGCTTGGTGCAGGCAAAGTCGATGCCGACTTCCGAAATGCGTCGTTGACTCTTGGCACCGACTCATGGACCGTGACCACCGATGCCGATCTTCGCGCTTCGATGAAAGGTTTGACCTTCAAACACGATGTAAATGACCGCACTAATCACACATACGTCAACGGTGTAGACATCGATGGTGCCGGCATTGGCGGCTATGGCGCTGCTTTTGACTATGGCGCTGTTTACAAGCCCAAAGCCCTCCGGGATTGGACTTTCTCTCTGGCCGTGCTCGACTTAGGCTTCATCAACTGGAGCAACACTATGCTCGCATCGACCAACGGCGTGCAAACCGTAAATACCGATGGCTATGTATTTAATGTTGACGACGATGCATCCAACTCATTCGAAAACGAATGGGACCGCTTGCGCGACGACGTGTCCGCCATCTATGAACTCAACGATATGGGCGACGAAGGCCCACGTTCGTCAATGCTCGCAGCCACAATCAATGCCGGTGTGGAATACACCTTCCCGCTTTATCGCAAGTTGTCGTTCGGTTTGTTGAATAGCACCCGAGTAAATGGCAAATTCACCACTACCGACTTCCGTTTGTCGGCCAACGTGGCACCGGTGAAATGCTTCAATGCATCGGTTAATGTATGCGGTGGCACCAACGCCGTTGGTTTCGGCTGGCTGATGAACCTCCACGTGACCGGATTTAACTTCTACCTCGGTATGGACCGCACAATCGGCAAGATGAGCAAGCAAGCCGTGCCTTTACGCTCCAACGCACAAGTGAACCTCGGTATGAACTTCCTCTTCTAAGACAACACATCCTCATACACACAACAGAAGCGCGCCTTAATCAGGCGCGCTTCTGTTGTGTGTGTGGATTAATCGATATGTCGTTGAAGGATTTTTGTGGCGATACGTGCAATGTATTTGCGAAGTATGGGAGGCTCAATCACTTCGAGAGCCGAGCCAAATCTGAGAAGTTGCTGCACAAACTCCACAGTGAGGTCAACGTCCATAGCAAAGGTAGCGGAATGTTCGTCGGAAGAAATCTCACGCTGAGTGTGATGCAACGGCTGTGCGCGCAAAAGAGATTGCTGTCCATGATCAAGCCTTAATGTGATATGTAACACCTCATTGATATCGCCCAATTCAGACTCAACACCACCGGGGAAGTAATTAGACGGGCTAAAGTCATTAGGAAGCACAAAAGTATTCTCCGTGGCAGAAATCTTCTTTATTCGAGCCAAAGTGAAAGTTTCTACTTTTTTGG
>SFNM01000143.1 GCA_004552725.1 Bacteroidales bacterium
GGTGGATTTTGATATGGATGCTTTTTATCAGAAGATTTGCCGGATATATAAAGTTCTCTTAAATAATCTTTATCAAAGTGTATTTCCAAATATCAGATATATTGAATTACAATGCAAAGTTACAAAAAAAATGAAAAATACACTAATTTAGTGGAATTATTTTGAAAGAAAAAATAACTCCATTATGTATGAGAGTATATGCCTTATACTATTGGCAGAACAATAATCCAATACAGAGGATGTTAACTTTATGTATTACAGAGTTTAGCCGAATTTGCTGATTTTGCGCAATTGGGGCTCATTGAGTATGCGGATGCGTCGTCCATCGACTACTATCAACTTCTCTGCCACGAAGGCTGAGAGAGTGCGGATGGCATTGGCCGTGGTCATATTCGACAAATTAGCCAAATCTTCACGCGCCATGTATATCTTCAGGGTAGAGCCGTCATCTTCCAATCCATAATTCTCGCACAATACTATCAACGCCTCTGCAAGGCGTCCGCGGATATGTTTCTGTGTAAGATTGACTATTCTGGTGTCCGAACCGCCCAGATTGCGCGACAACTCGCGGATGAAAAACCATGCCAACTCGCGGTTGTTGTCGATCATCTCTTTCACCAACGACAAAGGCAACGCGCCCAAAGTCGATGGCTCAAACGCAGCGGCCGACGATACATACGGCTCGTTGGCAAAGTATGCACGATAACCGAAATATTGCACCGGACGAATCAGTCGCAATATCTGCACTCGTCCACCTACGCCTTCTTTCGATTTCTTCACCTTACCTTTGAGCAAGCACCATAAAAATTCCGGCTCATCGCCTTCTGCGTAGATGTACTGATTCTTTTTAAAGGTTTGGATATTAAAATTGTCTACTATCAAGCGCTTTTCATCGCCTGATAGTATCGACCATATATCGGCCATATCCTCATTTATAACCTTTTCAATTGCGGACTTTATCATTGGGTACCTATTTGCATGAAATTTTTTGTTAATTGTGTTGTAAAGCACAATTTAATAACACAAAGTTAGCGACTATATTCCAATTTTCAAAATTTTTTCTCAAAAAAAATATTTTTTGCGCCTTTTTGCCCAATTTAGGTCCGTTTCTTGTATAATAAACGAAAGTTTATTATTTTTGCGGAAAAATTACGAAATTATGTCGAACCGCTGTTTGTATTCTGCTTCGTTTGCCGCCTTCATTGCCGCCGACCCGTTGGCGGTGGCTGGCGAGATTAGTCATAATTATCATGGCAATGCGCTCACTACCACGCGTGTGGCGTGGGAGGAGGAGATTGCGTTGCTGCGGCAGGTGTTGCGGCCTTGGGTCGACGAGCCGTCGCAAATCATTTTTGAGTACGACATACCGCGGTTGGGCAAGCGCATCGACGTGGTGCTGCAGTTGCGCGGGCTGCTGTTCTGCATGGAGTTCAAAGTGGGCCAGCGGCAGGCGTTGCAGGCGGATGTGGAACAGGTGATGGACTATGCACTCGACTTGAAGAACTTCCACCGCTTCAGTCGCGACAGCATCATCGTGCCGGTGCTGGTGCCTACCGAACACGCGTCAGCCACCTCGGTGCTGCAGGTATCGATTTACCACGACCGCATCGTCAACCCGCTCATCAGCGGTGGCGAGCACCTGCAATCTCTTATAGCACAGACGGTTGAGCGCTATGGATCCCCTACCCCGCAGCCTATCAATCCGCAGTGGATTATCTCGCCCTACGCGCCCACGCCTACTATCGTGGAGGCCGCGTGCGCCCTCTATTCGTCCCACTCCGTGGAGGAAATCACCCGCCACGAGGCCGACAAAGCCGCGACGGATGCAACCATCAACTTCATCCTGCAAGTGATTGACCGCACCCGCGAGCGGGGTGAGAAGAGCATTTGCTTTGTGACCGGCGTACCAGGTGCCGGCAAAACGTTGGTGGGCCTCGACGTGGCCGTGAAGCAGAGCTATCGCAACGGCGAATTGGACAAGGAGAACGGCGCGGTGTACCTCTCGGGCAACGGCCCGTTGGTGGCGGTGCTCACCGAGGCGCTCGCGCGCGACAATGTGCGCCGCCATCGTGCTGAAAATCAGCCTAAAAAGATGACGGACGCGCGGCGCGAAGTGTCGCAATTCATCCAAATCATCCACCGCTATCGCGATAATATGTTGGCCAAAATCAAAAACCCGGTGGAGAATGGAGAGGTGGAAATCGACCCGGAGAAGGCTGTGGCCATGGACACGGCCGGCTATGGCGAAGTGGAACACGTGGCCATTTTCGACGAGGCGCAACGAAGCTGGACGCACAAGCACATCGCCGACTACCTGCGCCGCGGCGGCACTTACGGCAACAAGCTCAAGGTGCCCAACTTCCCCATGAGCGAGGCCGAATTTTTGATTTGGTCGCTCGACCAGCGGCGCGACTGGGCGGTGATTGTGTGCTTGGTGGGCGGCGGCCAGGAAATCAACACCGGTGAGGCCGGTATCAGCGAGTGGATTGCAGCCCTAAACAATCGGTTTCCTCACTGGAATGTGTATATCTCCAATCAACTTACCGCACCGGAATATGCCGAAGGTAAGGTGAATCAACTATTGCAATGCAACACGCGTGTTCACTTCGCCAACCAACTTCATTTAGCCGTGAGCATGCGCTCATTCCGCGCCGAAACGCTCTCGGCGTTCGTGCACTCGTTGTTGACGTTCGCGCCCGATGCCGCGGCGCTGTATGCCGACATCAGCGCCAAGCAGTACCCGGTGGTGCTCACCCGCAGCATCGACAAGGCGCGCGAATGGCTGCGCGAGCAAGCACGCGGTTCGCAACGCACCGGCGTGTTGGTGAGCAAGGTGGCCGCGCGCTTCAAACCGCAGGCCATCAGCGTGTTACCTTCCTACGACGACAATGCCGTGCACTGGTTTTTGGAAGATAAAACCGATGTGCGGTCGTCTAACTATCTCGAAGAAGCTGCCACCGAAATCCAGGTGCAAGGGCTCGAACTCGACTACGTGTGCGTGCTGTGGGATGCCGATATGCGCGTCGGCCCCAATGGTTGGGAGTACTACAAATTCCACGGCAACACCAAATGGATACCCGAGCGCAACGCGGAGGTGCAGCGCTACATGCTCAACGCCTACCGCGTGCTGCTCACACGCGCCCGCCAAGGCGTGGTAATTTGCGTGCCTGAAGGCAACCATCGCCTTACGTCTGAAGGCTTTCCCGAAGACTCCACCCGACTTCCCCATTTCTATGACCCAACCTTCGATTATTTCCGCTCCATTCCAATCACTCTGATATGAATTATTGCTGTCCGATAAAAGTTGACGGGCACAACGATATCCGGCTCGGCTGCTGATTATACGGCGGTCGAGTCTGATTTTTTGATTTACAAGCCCCCTC